>NZ_JBEXUS010000261.1:0-1019 GCF_040614455.1 Nocardia sp. NPDC005978 | reverse complement strand
GGCTGCGGGGCAGCGCTCTAGCAGAGTCGCCGTGCCTGGATACCCGGCACACCCGAAGGGCTCGGCACACGCGGATGATGACGGAAATTCACCCGAGGTCTACGAGCCGGATCAATATGCGGTGGCGGAATCCACCCTGTTTTGCCGGGATGCTCCGAATCTTCCGGCATGACAATTGTTTTCCAACCGTTCAGACCAGAATTGACCTGTGCGTGGCAGGCATCGCATGCGAAGGTCAGGTTCTCGATGTCGGTGTCGCCGCCATCGGCCCATTCTGTGATGTGGTGGACTGCTGAGCGGGTGGCGGGGGCGTCGCATCCGGGGCGGGTGCATCCGCGTTCGACCGCGGTGAGTGCGAGGCGCTGTTCTACCGATGCCAGGCGTTGACCGCGTGAGAGGTGCAGTGGGCGGCCGTTGGCGTCCACGATCACCAGGTAGGGGGTGGACCGCGCGGCCAGTGTGATCGCTTCGGTGATCGAGAGCGTGC
This sequence comes from Nocardia sp. NPDC005978, assembly GCF_040614455.1. NCBI lineage: Bacteria > Bacillati > Actinomycetota > Actinomycetes > Mycobacteriales > Nocardiaceae > Nocardia > Nocardia sp. NPDC005978. The sequence goes on along the minus strand of NZ_JBEXUS010000261.1, from coordinate 532 downwards.
CACCGGTGTTCGTGGTAGCGAGCCCGGTGCGCTGCTCGAGGTCGGTCAGGCGCATGGTGACCACGGTCGAGACCGGCAGCCCCCGGTGGTAGCCGAGTTTGGTGGGTCCCATATCGGGGTGCAGGAACCGCAGCAACGCATCGTGATTGCGTTGCGCTTCGGAGCGGTGATCACGCTTGGCAGCGGCCCGCAACACGTTCCGAGCAGCGACCGTGGCAGCATCGGCGTCACTGTCATCGGCCTCGGACTCGGTGTCGATCCCGAGTTGCGCGGTCGTGTGCGGGCTGTCCGGGTCATCAGGGTTGCACATGCCGGGGCGGGCGAACTTGGCGAACATGGGCATGAACACCGCACCCAACTCCGGAGTCAGCAACCCCGAGATCGGGAACATCCCATCCGCGCGCTGTCGCCCGATGCAGATCCCGCGCATCCGCTGGCGGTCCTTGTCCGCGGTCAACACCCCGTCCGGGTCGGCGTAGGCCAGGACTCGGATACCGGCCTGGGTCACCCCTTTCGGGTCACCGACGCACGC
>NZ_JBEXUS010000260.1:0-1019 GCF_040614455.1 Nocardia sp. NPDC005978 | reverse complement strand
GTGGGTGCGGCCTTGGCCTCGGCCGGAGCCGCCTCGGCCACAACCTCGGGCTCGGGCTCGGGTTCGGCGACCGGTTCGGGCTCTTCGACCTTGGGTACCTGGATGACCTTCAGGTTCTCGGTCATCGCGGCCGCGTCGATCCGGTCGATCGACTGCAGCATCAGTTGCGCGACGTCGACGACCTCGACACCCTGACCGACCTCGCCACCATCCTTACGCGCGGTCACACCGTCAGTGAGCATCACCCGGCAGAACGGGCAACCGGTCGCGATCATCGACGGCTCGTTACCGCCGTTCAACGCATCCAGGGCCTCATCGACACGGTCGACGTTGATGCGCTTGCCGAGCTGCTCTTCCATCCACATGCGAGCACCACCCGCGCCACAGCACATCGACCGCTCACCGTGCCGCGGCATTTCCAGCAGTTTGGAGCCCGAGGCCTCCATGAGTTCACGGGGTGCGTCGTAGATCTTGTTGTGCCGGCCCAGGTAGCACGGGTCGTGGTAGGTGACGTTCTGCGCGACCGGGGACACCGGGATCAGTTTCTTGGCCCGCACCAGCCGGTTCAGCAACTGGGTGTGGTGCACGACCTCGTAGGTGCCACCCACCTGCGGGTACTCGTTGTTCAACGCGTTGAAGCAATGCGCACACGTGACGACGATCTTCTTCTTCGCCTGCTCCACACCCTCGAACAACGAGTTCAACACCTCGATGTTCTGCATCGCCAACTGCTGGAACAAGAATTCGTTACCCGCACGACGCGCCGAGTCACCGGTGCAGGTCTCCTCCTGACCCAACACCATGAACTTCACACCCGCGGTCGCCAACAACTCCGCGACGGCCTTGGTGGTCTTCTTCGCCCGGTCCTCGTACGCACCGGCGCAACCCACCCAGAACAGGTACTCGTACCCGTCGAAGCTGTCGGCGTCCTTGCCGTAGACCGGGATCTCGAAATCGACCTCGTTGATCCAGTTCAACCGGTCCTTGGCGTTCTGACCCCACGGATTGCCCTTGTTCTC
>NZ_JBEXUS010000259.1:0-1033 GCF_040614455.1 Nocardia sp. NPDC005978 | reverse complement strand
ATTAAAAACATCAAAAGAATATTATGAAACAGTAATATCAGGTATAAATGAATTAAACTCAAAATTAGAAACAAATAATTATGAAATAACTAATAACAAAGGAATTACAGAAAAATATAAAACAGTAACAGGAGGTTCATACTATAGTAACTCATACTGGTGGGGTGTAGAATACTTAACATATAACTCTACACAAAAAGCAGAATTATCTAGAGACTTAGCTATATCAGCAGCAATAATAAGTGCAGGTTCTGGAATTCCAATAATTGGCCCAGGTTTTGGTATCTCTGCGGCACTCTATGGTGTAATGGCAGCAAGAGTAGGCGGCTTTTGGTCAGATAGATTAAAATTAAAAATCTTCCGTACTGCACTATATCATACCATCGATGCTATATAATCTTGCAATAATAACTATGCTCATAGCATCTTCATTACCTATATTAAAATTACTGCTTAAAGATTTAAAAAAAAGTAAATATAAAATAATATTAATAATAATTTATTTAATAATAATTTTAACTTTATATTTAAATCTAAAAGTATAACATATAAAAGTAAAAGTCTCTTCATAACAAGCTACAAATTACTATGAAAAGCTAGTATAAAGAAAAAACCTAAGGAATGCAACTCCTTAGGTTTTTTCTTTATACAATTTTAAACAACTACTTATATTTTTATTTTACTCTATTTCCTTTATTTTTACAAACTTTAATATTATACCTAAATAAACTACTCTTTTTCTGTCTCATTAAACTCATTTACTATATTTTTCTTTCTCGCATTTAATATTGCAACCTTTTCTACAACTGTTAATTTTTGTATATCTTCATCATTTCTTGTATAACTATTATCTTCAAAATTCCAATGATATATAAATTTATATACATACTCCACTTGCTCTTCTGTTATATAGTCGTTTAATTCACCCTTTTTAAACCTGTTTATAGCCTCTTTATTTACTCCGCCGTGTCTATATATCCATTCACCCATCAATCCGTTATAAAAGTGTCTAAACACTTACTCAGAGTACAAA
>NZ_JBEXUS010000258.1:0-1036 GCF_040614455.1 Nocardia sp. NPDC005978 | reverse complement strand
TCGCCACCCACCGCCGCACCCAAGGCCTCCCCGCACAATCCATGGCCTGGGGCCTCTGGAACCTCACCAGCGGCATGGCAACCCACCTCACCGACGGTGACATCGCGCGGCTCGGAAGAAGCGGCTTGGTGCCACTGACCAGCTCCGATGGCCTCGAACTCCTCGACGCGGCACTGGACTTCGAGCATCCCCTCGCCGTCCCGGTCCGGTTCGACACCGCGGGTCTGTCGGAGATGGCGCGAACCGGAACTCTCCCGGCGATCCTGCGGGAGCTGTCCAGCACGCGACTCGATCGGCGCCACGAGGCCGGAGCGGGCATGTCCAACTCCGCATGGACCACGAAGATCGCTGGGCACGGGGCGGAACAGCAGCAGCTGATGATCACCGAGTTCGTCGGCGCGGAAGTGGCGGCGGTTCTCGGCTTCGATCCGAGTGAGATCGATATGAGCCAGGCGTTCCAGGAACTCGGGTTCGACTCCCTCAGTGCGGTGGAACTGCGCAACCGGCTCCGGTCGGCGACGGGACTCCCGCTACCGATCACCATGGCATTCGACTATCCGAGCCCTGATGCGCTGGCCGCATTCATCCACGGAGAGATCGCGCCGTCGGCCGAAGCCGTTGTGGAGTCCGCGGATTCGATACTGCGCCAGAAGATCGCGGAAATCCCGATCGATCGCCTACGTCACGCCGGCCTGCTCGATCTGATTATCGATCTCGCCGATGCCGGGCGCGATATTCCGGAGAGCCGCGAAGCGGAAATCGCGACGATGGAGCTGGACCAGCTGATTACCGCTGCGCTCGACGACTTCTGAGAAATCTACCCCTGATCAGGAAATATCATGACTGCAGCAGATACTCGGACAGCCCATGCCCTCCGCTCCGCGCTGACTCGCATCGACCAGCTGAAACGAACGAACTCGGCGTTGCGCCAGAAGCTGTCCGAGCCGGTGGCGGTGGTGGGTATGTCATGCCGCTTCCCCGGCGGCATCACCTCCCCCGAAGACCTGTGGAACATCGTCACCACCGGCACCGACAC
>NZ_JBEXUS010000257.1:0-1040 GCF_040614455.1 Nocardia sp. NPDC005978 | reverse complement strand
TGGGAAGAATTGACAGGACTTCAGTTGAAGGAGTTGACGGATCTCACTCTTTGTTATCAGTTGATTTTACCAGATATTCTTTAAAGTTTTGTGCAAGTTGCACAGAACTTTTTTATTTTTTTGGTCACCTTGCCATAGAAAAGTAAAGCGTTTTCATCTATAATAAAACTATCAAAAGACAAAAGGAGTTTACCTTCCATGGTAGAATTAAATCTTAAAAACATTTACAAAAAATATCCAAACAGCGAACACTACTCAGTTGAAGACTTCAACTTGGACATCAAAGACAAGGAATTTATCGTTTTCGTAGGTCCTTCAGGATGTGGTAAATCAACAACTCTTCGTATGATTGCTGGTCTTGAAGACATCACAGAAGGTACTGCATCTATCGATGGCGTGGTTGTCAACGACGTAGCTCCAAAAGACCGTGACATCGCCATGGTATTCCAAAACTACGCTCTTTACCCACACATGACTGTATATGACAACATGGCTTTCGGTTTGAAATTGCGTAAATACAGCAAAGAAGATATCGACAAACGTGTGCAAGAAGCAGCAGCAATCCTTGGTTTGAAAGAATTCTTGGATCGTAAACCAGCTGACCTTTCAGGTGGTCAACGTCAACGTGTTGCCATGGGTCGTGCGATTGTCCGTGATGCAAAAGTATTCTTGATGGACGAACCTTTGTCAAACTTGGATGCCAAACTTCGTGTATCTATGCGTGCTGAAATTGCGAAGATCCACCGTCGTATCGGTGCTACAACCATCTACGTAACGCACGACCAAACAGAAGCGATGACATTGGCAGACCGTATTGTTATTATGTCAGCAACTAAGAACCCTGCTGGTACAGGTACTATCGGACGTGTAGAACAAATCGGTTCACCTCAAGAAGTTTACAAAAATCCAGTTAACAAATTCGTAGCAGGATTCATCGGAAGCCCAGCTATGAACTTTATCAACGTGAAATTGGTTGGTAGCGAAATTGTTTCTGACGGTTTCCGCTTGAAAGTTCCAGAAGGTGCTTTGAAAGTTCTTCG
>NZ_JBEXUS010000256.1:0-1042 GCF_040614455.1 Nocardia sp. NPDC005978 | reverse complement strand
CAACGTTAGATGTGATTGTCAATAGTGATACTGTAGCTTCTGCGTCTTTATAAAGCTTGTGGCTACGTAGACGAGTTGTGTAAGCTTCGATCAACCATTCTGCCAATTCGTTTGAACGTGGGTCATCTTCACCCCAACGTGGGTATTCACCGATTGTTTCATAATCGTAGATGTAGCCATTTTCGTCACGGATTGGTTTAACTGTAGCGTACTTGATAGCTGACAATGTATCAACTGTGTTAGCAAATCCACAGATACCGAATCCCATGTTAGCACGTTGTTTAGTTGGCAAGAAGGCCATTTGAACAGCTTCATAGTTGTACTTGTCAGTCATGTAGTGGATGATGTTCAAAGCATCTACGTAAGTGTCAGTCAACCAGTCAAGAGATTTTTCGAAGTTGGCTTTAACTGATTCGAATTCAAGAACTTCGTCACGGATTGGTTCGATGTCAAATACTTTGTAGTCTTTGTGAACATCGTCGTAACCACCGTTCAAACCAGTAAGAAGGGCTTTAAGAACGTTTACACGAGCACCGAAGTACTGGATGTTGTGGCGTTGATCTTCGTTTTCTGGGTCAAGTGGTGACACACAGCATGAGATACAGCTCATTTCTCCGTATCCGTCTTTAGCCATTGTTGTTACACCTTCGTATTGGATAGAAGAGTGTTTGTGGCTCATATGCATACAGTAGCGACGGAAGTTGTATGGCAATTTGTCAGTCCAAAGAACTGTCAAGTTTGGCTCTGGAGAGTTACCGATATTGTCAAGTGTATTCAAGAAACGGTAGTCCATTTTTGTCACACGGTGACGACCGTCGTTACCCATACCAGCCATAGAAGTTGTGATGAAGGTTGGGTCACCTGAGTACAATTGGTCATAAGCTTTTGTACGAGCAAATTTAACTGTACGAAGTTTCATAACGAAATCATCAACGAACTCTTGGATTTCTGATTCAGTAAATGTACCACGAGCAAGGTCACGTTCTGCAAAGATGTCAAGCACGATTGGCACACGTCCTAGAGATGTAGCAGCACCATTGAT
>NZ_JBEXUS010000255.1:0-1072 GCF_040614455.1 Nocardia sp. NPDC005978 | reverse complement strand
TTAGCGAAAAAGTATGGTATAAAATCTTATAGTAATATTGAAATTTGGGTTGCCAAATATAAGAAATATGGAGATGAAGCCTTACGTCGTTCAAGAAAAAATGAAGAATATTCTTTCGAAAAAAAGATATTTGTTGTAGAATTATACTTAACAAGTGAACTCTCGTACAATGACATTGCTTTACAAGAAGGTATAAATAATCCATCACTTATTTGTAACTGGGTTAATCTCTTCAGAGTAGCTGGTCCTGATGCATTGAGAGAACGAAGGAAAGGTCGGAAAATTTCAATGGCTAAATCAACTAAAAAGTTAAGTAATAAAACAACAAGTCAAACCACAAGTGATAATATATCTAAAGAATATGTAAAAGAATTAGAAAATGAATTACTACAACTAAGGATAGAAAATGCATTTTTAAAAGAAGCGAGGAGATTGCGTTTAGCGGAAGAAGCAGAAATGAAAAGAAGGCGCGAATTATAAGCAGTCTCCGAGGAGAATTCATACTTAAAGACCTTCTTTTATATGCGAAAATGCCGAAAGCAACATATATGTACTGGCAGAAGAGATTCGATAGAGTTAATCCAGATAAAGAAATTGAAGAGAAAATATTAGAAGTAAGAAAGAATAACAAAGATTATGGTTATAGACGTATATATGGTGCGTTACGTAATTTAGGGTATATTATAAACAAGAAGAAAGTTCAAAGAATTATACAAAAATTAGGCTTACAGGTTACATCATTTACTAGAAAAAGTAGAAAATACAATTCATATAAAGGGAAAATTGGAAAAACAGCCAAGAATAGAATTAGAAGACGATTCAATACCAATATCCCTCATCAAAAAATCACTACAGATACAACTGAATTTAAATATTATGAAGTAAATGAAAAAGGTAAAATAGTAGTAAAGAAACTTTATTTAGATCCATTTATGGATATGTATAATGGTGAGATAATAAGCTATAGTATAAGTGAACGCCCATCAGCTAATAATATAGTGGATGCACTAGAAGAAGCTATTAAAGTCACAGCTAAAGCGCCTTATAGGAGAACTTTTCACTCTGATCAGGG
>NZ_JBEXUS010000254.1:0-1073 GCF_040614455.1 Nocardia sp. NPDC005978 | reverse complement strand
ATCGCCATGATTGTTTTGATGACGCCGGCGATGCCGGCGGCTGCTTGGGTGTGTCCGAGGTTGGATTTGATGGTGCCGAGCCAGAGTGGGTGGTTGGGGGGTCGGTGTTGTCCGTAGGTGGCCAGGAGTGCGTGGGCTTCGATGGGGTCGCCGAGGGCGGTGCCGGTGCCGTGGGCTTCGACGGTGTCGATGTCGGTGGGTTGGAGTCCGGCGTCGGTGAGTGCTTGTCGGATGACGTGTTGTTGGGCTGGTCCGCTGGGTGCGGTGAGTCCGTTGGAGGCTCCGTCCTGGTTGGTGGCGGTGCCGGTGATGATGGCGTGGATGTGGTGGTTGTGTCGGGTGGCGTCGGAGAGTCGTTCCAGGACCAGGAGTCCGGCGCCTTCGGCCCAGCCGACGCCGTCGGCGGAGGCGGCGAAGGAGCGGCAGCGTCCGGTGTGCGAGAGCATGTTCTGGCGGTCCGAGAGCAGGAACAGGTCGGGCAGGGGCATGACGGTGACGCCGCCGGCGAGTGCGAGGTTTGTTTCGCCGTTGCGCAGGGATTGCACTGCCAGGTGTAGTGCGACGAGGGAGGATGAGCAGGCGGTGTCGATCGATAGGGCGGGGCCTTGTAGTCCGAGGGTGTAGGCGACTCGTCCTGATACCAGGCTCAGTGTTGCGCTGCCGAGGCGGTGGTCGTTGGTGGTGGTGTGGGGGTTGTGGCCTTCCCATCCGTATCCGGTGTGGATGACTCCGGCGAAGACGCCGGTGGGGCTGCCTTTGAGGTGGTGTGGGTTGATGCCGGTGCGTTCGAGGCCTTCCCAGGCGAGTTCGAGGAAGAGGCGTTGTTGGGGGTCCATGATGAGGGCTTCGGAGGGGCTTATTCCGAAGAAGGCGGGGTCGAAATCGGCTGCGTTGTGGAGGAATCCGCCTTCGTGTGTGTGGGTGGGGTCCAGGCGGGTGTCGAGGTTCCATCCGCGGTCGGTGGGGAATGGGGTGATGGTGTCGGTGCCGGTGGTGACGATGTTCCACAGGTCTTCGGGGGAGGTGATGCCGCCGGGGAAGCGGCATGACATACCCACCACCGCCACCGGCTC
>NZ_JBEXUS010000253.1:0-1088 GCF_040614455.1 Nocardia sp. NPDC005978 | reverse complement strand
GTATAGGTTGAAAAAAAGTTCTTGACAAAGGGAGAAAAGTAGGTATAATAGAAAGAGTTGAAAAGCTCAGGTCCGTTGGTCAAGGGGTTAAGACACCGCCTTTTCACGGCGGTAACACGGGTTCGAATCCCGTACGGACTATGGTGTATTGTGGTTAGAAAAAACTTGGAAAAAAATTTAAAAAACTTGTTGACAGAGAGAGCTAGCTGTGATATACTAATATAGTTGTCGCTCATGAGAGAAGTGAGAGACAAAGACCTTTGAAAACTGAACAAGACGAACCAATGTGCAGGGCACTATAACTGAGGTTATAGTACTGAACAATGAAAAAAACAATAAATCTGTCAGTGACAGAAATGAGTGAGAACTCAAACTTTTAATGAGAGTTTGATCCTGGCTCAGGACGAACGCTGGCGGCGTGCCTAATACATGCAAGTAGAACGCTGAAGGAGGAGCTTGCTTCTCTGGATGAGTTGCGAACGGGTGAGTAACGCGTAGGTAACCTGCCTGGTAGCGGGGGATAACTATTGGAAACGATAGCTAATACCGCATAAGAACAGTTGTTGCATGACAGCTGTTTAAAAGGTGCAATTGCACCACTACCAGATGGACCTGCGTTGTATTAGCTAGTTGGTGGGGTAACGGCCTACCAAGGCGACGATGCATAGCCGACCTGAGAGGGTGATCGGCCACACTGGGACTGAGACACGGCCCAGACTCCTACGGGAGGCAGCAGTAGGGAATCTTCGGCAATGGGCGGAAGCCTGACCGAGCAACGCCGCGTGAGTGAAGAAGGTTTTCGGATCGTAAAGCTCTGTTGTAAGAGAAGAACGAGTGTGAGAGTGGAAAGTTCATACTGTGACGGTATCTTACCAGAAAGGGACGGCTAACTACGTGCCAGCAGCCGCGGTAATACGTAGGTCCCGAGCGTTGTCCGGATTTATTGGGCGTAAAGCGAGCGCAGGCGGTTAGATAAGTCTGAAGTTAAAGGCTGTGGCTTAACCATAGTACGCTTTGGAAACTGTTTAACTTGAGTGCAAGAGGGGAGAGTGGAATTCCATGTGTAGCGGTGAAATGCGTAGATATAT
>NZ_JBEXUS010000252.1:0-1095 GCF_040614455.1 Nocardia sp. NPDC005978 | reverse complement strand
TACCTCTTTCTTGTTCTCTTAAATATTCTAGTTCCTGAATTTCTTTTTTAGTTAATCCCTCATATTTATATAATTGTTCTAAATAGTCCAACTGGGATTTCACTTCAAAATAATCTGAGTAGTAACTATCTAATTTTTCTTCTTGACCCATAAAAAAACTCCTCTAAACAATATGTTCAAAGAGAGCTTAACAAATATTCATTTTTTACTTTCGAAAACACAAACAACTAAATTTTCCCTAATCAATCAACAATTTACTTAATCTTTTTCTTTTTTGTTTATTTTCTTTAATCTTTTTTAATCTTTTTATCCTAATTTAACCTACTTAATTATCTTATCTGTTCTTTTTTTATCTTTTTATACTTTATTTTTTTTTACTTTTATGTTATCATTATTTTATAATCAAAAAATTAAGAAAAATCTTTTTTATTCGTGTTTAGTTTTTATTTGCTAAACACTCTTTTTTATTCAATTTTAAATATTAAGTGATAAATTGAAAAATATTTAACACACTTAATAAACTCATTATATCAAGATTAAATTAGGATGTCAACTTTTAAATAAAAGCTATTATATCAAGCTTTTTTCTAAATTTTAAAAATTCGTATTGATATGGATATTATCAAGATAAGAAAAATAAAATTTTCGTCTCTCATTTTTTTGTAAAATATTTATTATAATATTTATGAATTAAGAATTAAAATTTTACCTTAGCAAAATTTAAGCAGGAAATCTTCCAGAAAAATTTTGCGTGCGTCTTAACGACGTACTCAAATTTTCTGTCCAATCCCTGCTTTTTTTACTATTTCTATTTTTTCTTGCGTTCTATCATTTTTTAGCTTAAAAAAGTAAAGGGCAAGTGTATTTTTTATAAATTTTTATTCTAAAATTTTATAAAAAATCTTCCTCGCTGATCCTTGACTTTTTTATTTTTCGCTTTTCTTTTCTTACTGCGAAGCAGACGGAAAGAACTTAAATTTTCCCTTCTACTTCGCTTTTTATTTTAAAGCGAAAAAATCGCCTTTTTATTTTGTTTTTACTCCTTTTTTGCTCGCTCCGGAAAGTAACTTTCTTGTTCTTTTTCCTTATTCTTTT
>NZ_JBEXUS010000251.1:0-1151 GCF_040614455.1 Nocardia sp. NPDC005978 | reverse complement strand
CCGCCGTTCGATATCGAACGGCGGCGGCTTTCTGCCGTGGTGAGTGCGGGCCACCCCGCGGCGTCCACGGGTGGGCCGGGATTCGATCGCGGCGGGCAGGCGAGGATCCGCGGATAGCACCCGCGCTCCGAGCCGGGCGCGTGCGGATAAGACGCGCCCGGCCGGAGGGGTGCGGCGGGGTTAGCCGGTACGGATCGGCTCCTCTTCGGTCCAGCCCCAGCGGTTCTCGACCTCGACGGTCAGGTTCGCCTGTGGCGCTTTGGCATCGGCGACGAACTGGTACTGCTGGAGCTCGCCCCAGTCCCGCGTCCAGTCGTTCGCCAGGTAGGCGGGGACCGTGCGGGGCTGCAGGAGCAGGTCGATCCAGCCGAGGGGACCGCCGCCGGTCAGGCCCTGCCAGGGGGTGGAGACCTGGGCGTTGAGCTTGTCGGGCTGGATGCGCCAGCTCGGGAGTTCGGCGACGCCGTCCCGGTGCTGGAACGGGCGCTGGCACGGGAAGGCCAGGCCCACTTGGAAGTCGGCCAGCACGGGGTCGTTCTTGCCGATCACCGCGTTGAGCGTCGAGAGCTTGGGCAGGCGGGGCGGGGTCACCGCGAGCCAGCCCTTGTCCGACAGGCCGTCGGTCCGTGCGACCAGGCGAATCGCGTTGGTGTCAGCCGGAATTCGATCCAGAGCGATCGGCAGATTGCGCCACACCGGTGCGCCGCCGATGTTCGGGGGCGTGAGATCGCCCAGGGCTCGGACCGTGCCGTCGTCGGCGCGGTGCGCGAATTCGAGGCGCAGCTGCTGGCCCTCGATGTCGCGGCCGTCGTCGGCCCGGGCGGCGATGCGCCCGGCCACGGTCAGCACCAGTACCCGATAGGCCGAATCCTGTTGTACAGCAGCAAGATCCAGTTTGTACCACTGGGTGGTCAGGCTCGCGGGCCGCTGCTCGCCGGAGGCGTAGCTGCCCAGCACCGGGGTCCGGGCGGAGTCCAGGCCGAAGGGCAGGTCGACGGTGCTGCCGTTGATGCCCTTCTGGGTGCGCGCCTGTTCGCCGCCGGGGCCGCTCGGGCCGCCGGGACCGCGCGCACCGCCGGGACCGCCCGGCGGCGGACCCGGCTGCTTCTTGAGATCTGAAGAGCACACTACTGAACACCAGTCACCATCAC
>NZ_JBEXUS010000250.1:0-1165 GCF_040614455.1 Nocardia sp. NPDC005978 | reverse complement strand
GAAAAATAGAATGGTTAAAATAAAAGGAAGCAAACCAACAAAGATCATTGGTATAGATCCATACTTAGTTGTATCAAAAGACCCAATGAATTGTTTTGCGAAAATATCCAGATACCAGCTACTATCTGTTTTCAATTTTGTGATGGCAGTTAACTTCTCCCCATGAGTTTGTAAATCAAACAGTGTAGGAAGAGTCATAATCAAACTAGCCATTCCAGCTAAAAAGGAGGTAACAACAAAATCAAGAAAAGATGATCTTCGATTTTTAAAGTCCCATGAAATTTGGCAGAGATACCAGAAAATAAGAAACAATGCTGTCATATATCCAAAATAATAGTTTTGAATAAATAATATTGACAAACTTGTAAAGTATAGCAGGCACTTCTTTTCCGTTATAAGGATGTGTAAGCCAGTTATAATTAAAGGAATCAAGATAAAAACATCTAGCCAGGTTTTTATCTCTAACTGACTAACGGTAAAGCTCATTAGAGCATAGGAAGTAGATAAGGACAGTTTTAAAAATTTCGGAATATCTTTAAATAATCTATTTAGACTAAAGAAGGTTGATAGGCCAATCAATCCAAATTTTAAGAGAGTGGTCAGATAAACAGCATCTGGCATATTCGACAGATTAAAAAAGTAAACCAGAGGTGAGAGAAAACTACCCAAGTAATAACTAGATAGAGCATAGAAATTCAGTCCGAGGCCACTTGTAAAGGTGTAAAACAAACTACCATTTCCATGTAGAATATTCCGTAAAGCCACATCAAAAATAACGTATTGATGGAAACCATCTCCTAATAGTGGAGATGTATCGCTATTCCAGTAGATACCTTGAGTTAGGTATACTCCAGTCATAATTACTAAAGGAATGATGAAAGAAACAAAATAGGTCCAATATGTTTTAAAAAATGATTTCATGTTACCTCGTAGAATGATAGAAAACTCAGTTGGTTAACCCAACTGAGTTTTGAAGTCTTATTTAGTCTTTCCAAAGGTCTTTGACTTTTGCTTGTACTTCTGCATTTTCTAGGAATTCATCATAGGTTTCATCGATACGATCGATGACGCCATTCTTAGACAAAACAATAATATGGTTTGCCAAAGTTTGAATAAACTCGTGGTCATGACTGGCAAAGATGATTGATTCTTTAAAGTTTTTCAA
>NZ_JBEXUS010000249.1:0-1166 GCF_040614455.1 Nocardia sp. NPDC005978 | reverse complement strand
TGTTCTATTTGTTTATTATATTACGTTTGGTATTTTTAAACAGCAGATTCATAGCGCAATGAAAGAACACTATACAGATGTGATTGAAGAATTTAAGAAAAATAAGGGAGATTCAAAATGGAAACATGGCAAGAGTTAAAAGTTACAGTTAAGCGTGAGGGAGAGGAACTGGTCTCCAATCTCTTGATTGAGTTGGGGGCGCAAGGTGTTGCGATTGAAGACAGCATGGACTATGTGGGGAATGTCGACCGTTTTGGTGAGATTTTCCCAGAGGTCGAGCAACATGAAGAAATCGTAGTGACCGCCTACTATCCTGATACGGTTGATGTAGCAGTGGTTGAGGCAGATTTGCAGGCTCGCCTGGCAGAATTAACTGATTTTATGGATCTAGGAGAGGTCAAGATGGGCACGACTGCCTTGGCTGAGGAAGACTGGGCAGACAACTGGAAGAAATACTATGAGCCAGCTCGCATCACTCACGACTTGACCATTGTGCCGTCCTGGACGGACTACGAGGCGGCTGCTGGGGAAAAGATTATCAAGCTGGATCCAGGTATGGCTTTTGGTACGGGGACCCATCCAACCACTAAGATGAGCCTCTTTGCCTTGGAGCAGGTTCTTCGTGGTGGGGAAACAGTGCTAGATGTGGGTACTGGTTCAGGGGTTCTCTCTATTGCCAGCTCGCTACTTGGTGCCAAGGAAATCTTTGCCTACGACCTGGATGATGTGGCAGTTCGTGTTGCTCAGGAAAATATCGAGCTCAACCCTGGCATGGAAAACATCCATGTTGCTACTGGAGATTTGCTCAAGGGTGTGGAGATTGAGGCAGATGTGATTGTGGCTAATATCTTGGCAGATATTCTCATCCATCTGACCGAGGATGCTTATCGTTTGGTCAAGGATGAAGGCTACCTGATCATGAGTGGAATTATCAAGGATAAGTGGGAAATGGTGCGCAAGTCGGCTGAGTCAGCTGGATTTTTCCTTGAAACTCATATGATTCAAGGGGAATGGAATGCCTGTGTATTTAAGAAGACCAAGGATATTTCAGGTGTGATTGGAGGCTAACATGCAACAGTATTTTGTCAAAGGCAGTGCTATCTCTCCTGTCGCCATCGAGGACAAGGAAACCAGCAAGCACATGTTTCAGGTCATGCGCTTGAAAG
>NZ_JBEXUS010000248.1:0-1171 GCF_040614455.1 Nocardia sp. NPDC005978 | reverse complement strand
CCGAACACCTGTTGCGTCAATCGATCCAGGTCACGGAAAGGATCAGTGCGCATCAGCATGGTCGCCACCTCCAACTACTCCATTCTCGATAGTCGATTGACCAGATAACCTCTGCTACCTGGCATAGATATTTTCTAGCACTCGACATAGGTTAGTGCAAGACTGAAATCTAGATAATCAGTCCGGGTGTGGACAGTGCGGAAAGGAGCACCGATGCCCTCACAGCACGAACGCGAGCACCTTCCCGCCGAGGAGCAGGCGGTGTACGCGATTTCGGTGGCCGCAGAGCTGGCCGGGATCGGAATCCAGACCCTGCGCCTGTACGAGCGACACGGCCTGATCACCCCGACCCGCAGCAACGGCGGCACCCGCCGATACAGCGGTCGTGACCTGCAACGATTGCGGCGCATCGCCGATCTGGCCGCGCAGGGCGTCAACCTCGCCGGCATTGGGCACATCCTCGACCTCCAGGATCAGAACACCGCTCTGGTCCGAGAACGCGACCGGCTTCAGAGCGACCCGCCCGGCTCCTGACCGGCCCAATCGGAGGGACCGCATCATCATCACCACCGATTACTCGCCTCGATCCCTTGGATGGGCGGGCCGAGCACAGCCGCCGTAACCATCGCAGGAAATCTACATTGACTGATATAGACAAGCTCCTCTCCTCGTTGTATCGTCTGTCTCGTTCGGAAGTCGAGACAGCATCGGCAACGTCGCGGCGGACCGAACACGTCACGCAAGAAGTTGGTTGTGAGCCGGTTCCCTCCGGCGGGGTGAAGTACACGGCAATAGGTAGTGCCGCTGGAGGGAACCGGAACAAATGCACGACGCGCCGGAAGTCGCGACCATGACCCGCCGGCGAAACCGCTCCGACAGCAGGAGCGGGCAGCGAACCCACGAGCCGGGAGGTGATCCACGAGTACCCCACCTAGACATGATTCGCCCGTGCCGGAACAAGCGGACACGGTGACGATCGCCGGCCTCGCCGGCCGGAGATAGACGACGACACTGAATCTTCCGAACCCCTTCGAACGAACGAGGTCAGGTCCCCGCGCCCCCCGCGCGGGGCGCGGACCGGGTGGCCCCCCCGAGAGCGGGGGGGGTTCAATGCCCTTAAAAACCAAAAAAATAGGCAGATGACACATCTTAAAAACATAAACCAACACCA
>NZ_JBEXUS010000247.1:0-1204 GCF_040614455.1 Nocardia sp. NPDC005978 | reverse complement strand
TTGGTATCGGTATCGAGCGTATGATAACCTTCGCAGCTGGAACCAAACACATCCGTGAAGCCATTCCATTCCCACGTATGTTGCATCGTATCAAACCATAAACTAGTAAAAAGAAGATAATTTCATCTTCTTTTTTTCACTTTTATCTTGCTATCTATCAGTTTTTCTAGTATAATAGTTAATTGTGAGCAAACCTCACTTACCCCTTGCAAAGTCTTGGGGTCATTAGACCAAAAGGAGGAACATATCAATGGCTAAATACGAAATTCTTTATATCATTCGTCCAAACATTGAAGAAGAAGCGAAAAACGCTTTGGTAGCACGTTTTGACTCTATCTTGACTGACAACGGTGCAACTGTTGTTGAATCAAAATCATGTGAAAAACGTCGTCTTGCATACGAAATCCAAGATTTCCGTGAAGGACTTTACCACATCGTTAACGTTGAAGCAAACGACGACTTAGCTCTTAAAGAGTTTGACCGTCTTTCAAAAATCAACGCTGACATTCTTCGTCACATGATCGTCAAACTTGACGCGTAAGAAGGTAAATTATGATTAACAATGTTGTACTTGTAGGGCGTATGACACGTGACGCTGAGTTGCGTTATACCCCATCAAATGTAGCAGTTGCGACTTTTACTCTTGCAGTAAACCGTACATTCAAGAGTCAAAATGGCGAACGTGAGGCTGATTTTATCAATGTCGTTATGTGGCGCCAACAGGCTGAAAATCTTGCTAACTGGGCTAAAAAAGTCTCTCTTATCGGGATCACAGGTCGTATCCAGACTCGTAGTTACGATAACCAGCAAGGACAACGTGTCTACGTAACAGAAGTCGTGGCTGAGAATTTCCAAATGTTGGAAAGCCGCGGAGTGCGTGAAGGACATACAGGTGGGGCTTATTCTGCACCAACTGCTGGTCAATCAGCACCTGCAAACCCAGTACCAGACTTTTCACGTTCTGAAAATCCATTTGGAGCAACAAATCCATTGGACATTTCAGATGATGATTTACCATTCTAATGGACAATTAATACTATAAAGGAGAAAAAACATGGCTCAACAACGTCGTGGCGGATTCAAACGCCGTAAAAAAGTTGATTACATCGCAGCAAACAAAATTGAATATGTTGATTACAAAGATACTGAGCTTCTTAGCCGTTTCGTTTCAGAACGTGGGAAAATCCTTCCTCGTCGTGTAACA
>NZ_JBEXUS010000246.1:0-1208 GCF_040614455.1 Nocardia sp. NPDC005978 | reverse complement strand
CCCATATCTTCCTCACAATGCCACAAAAATGTTTGATGTTCAAATAAATATATGCGCTTATTATACCATTTTTCAAAAAATGTACAAAAAAGAGACAGGATTTCTCCTGTCTCTAGGCTGATAAACGATTATTTACGACGTCCTGGACGTTCTGCATAACCATAGTAAGCATCTGCCATGATTTCTTCCATGTCAGCTACCATTGGCAAGCGAGGGTTAGCAGGTGAACATTGATCTTCATAAGCAAGCAAGGCAATTTCATGCAAGCTGTCTTTCCAAGCTTTTTCATCAATTCCTTGATCCTTGAAGTTCATCTTGATACCTACTGCAACACCAAGTTCGTAAACAGCTTTAGCGTATGCTTCAACTGCTTCTTCTGGAGTTGAGTGAGGCAAGCCAAGCATTTTCGCGATGTCTTGGAATTTCTCATCAGCTTTCCAGTAGTTGTATTTAGGCCATGTAGTCGTCTTAGATGGACGAGTTCCGTTGTAACGGATAACGTATGGAAGCAAGATTGCGTTTGTACGTCCGTGAACAGTGTGGTGAACAGCACCGATCTTGTGGGCCATTGAGTGGCTCATACCAAGGAAGGCATTGGCAAAGGCCATACCAGCCATTGTAGATGCATTGTGCATTTTTTCGCGAGCTTCTGGGTCAGCTGTCTTAACAGATTTTTCCAACCATTCAAAGACAAGTTTGATTGTTTGAAGCGCGATACCGTCTGTATAGTCGTTAGCGAAGTTTGAAGTATAGGCTTCAGTAGCGTGTGTCAAGACGTCCATACCTGTATCAGCAGCGATAAAGTCTGGAACTGATTCAACCAAAGCAGGGTCAACAATCGCAATAGTTGGTGTCAATGAGTAGTCAGCCAATGGGTATTTACGATTGTTTTTCTTATCAGAGATAACAGCAAAAGGTGTTACTTCTGAACCTGTACCTGAAGTTGTTGGGATACCGATGTACTTCGCTTTCTTACCAAGTGATGGGAAGCGGAAGGCACGTTTACGGATATCCATGAATTTTTGAACCAAGTCACGGAAGTCGATTTCTGGTTGTTCGTAGAAGAGCCACATCACTTTCGCAGCGTCCATTGGAGAACCACCACCAAGAGCGATAATTGTATCTGGTTCAAATGCTTTCATCACTTCAGCACCACGTTCTACAGTTGTGATGTCTGGATCTGGTTCAACATCTGAGAAGACTTGAAT
>NZ_JBEXUS010000245.1:0-1265 GCF_040614455.1 Nocardia sp. NPDC005978 | reverse complement strand
TACTTTTCTTGCTCCACAGTAATATTTTTGATATAATCTAAGAACATGAAAATACTGTAGAAAGCGAGGTTAGTATGGATTTTAAGATATATAATTTAATACATCTCCTCTAGTTACTAATTTACCAAAACTCCTATTGTAAAAATACTTTTCATAATCAATCTTATCCTCATCAGCTAATACTAATCTCCAAAAGTTCTTTAGTATGGTGTAATTTCTACCTTCTTTTCCTTTTTTGCCTCTATAGATATTCATCAGTCTTACTCTTTCTTTATTTAACTCTCTATTTATATTTTGAATGATATGAAATCTATCAATTATTATACGGGCATTTGGGAAGTGTTTTTTTATTATATCCATATATGGTGGGTATATATCTATACAGATTGTTTTAACCTTGTTTTTTGTTTTTCTTTTAAATCTAAGGAAGTAATTATTTAGGATATATTTTGTTCTACCTTCTACTATATCTATAAAATCATGTGTTTTGGCATCCAGAAATACAAAGCTCATTGAATGTTTACTATCTTTTGTTGATTTTATTTCATCAAAGCATAAGTGTTGCGGGAGGCTTTTATAACAATTTACTTCTACTTGTTTTCTACAAGATTTTAGTATTCTTATTGTTGTATTTTCTGATACGTTATGTTCTTTAGATATTTGTTTAAATGATAATGTAGCTGTTAAAGCTTTTAAGATTGATAGTTTTACATTTTGAGAGATGTGACAATGTTTAAGTACAAGAGATGTTCTAGCTACAAACTTTTTATTGCATTGTTTACATTTAAATCTTTGTTTTTTTAGAGTTAATCGTGAGGGTATACCTGATAGTTTCAGTAGGTTTATTGTAGTAGGTTCATTAAATCCATTTTTTACTACTTTATTACTATTACAGCATTCGCATTTTGTTGGTTTATATGATAGAACACCTTTGAATATAAAGTGTGTTTGTCCTTTTATTTTTTCTTTTTTGAAGGTAGGATCTATTATTATATTTTTATCTTTTATTTGTAGTAATTCTGTGATACAATTATTCATGACAAATATCCTTTCTTAGTATTTAGGCTCACTTTATATTTTATTGGATATTTGTCTTTTTGTATATAGAATTAAAATCCGGAGCATGGTTTCTTTCCATGCCCCGGATTTATTATACAGCAAAATTATAGTGTATTTTTATTATTATATTAAAGTTCTATTATTTATGTTTTATGCAGAAGCTCCACTTGTTGCATCTGCTGCTGGTGCTACTGGTGCAGCTCCAT
>NZ_JBEXUS010000243.1:0-1292 GCF_040614455.1 Nocardia sp. NPDC005978 | reverse complement strand
CGCGGCGCGCGCCGCCGCCACCGCAGCACGGCCGCCCAGCCGGCGAGCAGGACCAGCGGCAGCCACAGCCAGTACGGCACGGCCAGATCGCCCAGATAGATCAGACCCTGTTCCCATTTCGCGCCGCTGGCCTCCTTGGCCACGGCCGTGTTCGGGTAGGGCAGTCCGTAGTAACCCATGCGCCAGATCTGATAGCCGACCGGAACCGCCCCGGCCACCGCCACCGTCGCCGCGCGGAAACGCCACGGCCGCAACCGGGTCCGCGGCACCGGTGCGCAGAACAGCGTCAGCAGCGCCAGCCCGCCGACCATGGCCAGTTCCGGCCGGATGAGCGGAGCCAGTCCGGCCCAGAACACCGTGGCGAAGAACGCCGCCGGTCGCACCGTGTCGGTCTGCGACCAGCGCAGCATGGACCACCACAGCACGGCAAGCCAGAACAGCACCAGACAGCTCTCGAGTCCCGAGCTGGCGTAGTCGCGGGCCGGGGGCAGCGCGATGTAGACGATCGCCCCCGCCGGCGCCAGCAGCGCGGATGTCGTTCCGCCCCAGAGCCGGGCCGCACCGAGCATGGCGATGACGATCGCCGCGACCGACAGGGTGAGCGAGATGCCCAGTACGACGTATTCGAGCCGCAGTCCGGTCAGCCAGCTGAAGAACCACACCACGTACGTCCACGCCGCGCTGGTGTTGGTCTCCACGCGCTCGTTCATGTTGAAGACCGGGCCGTGGCCCGCGAGCAGATTGCGCACGGTGCGCAGCACGATCAGGCCGTCGTCGGCGATCCAGCGACGCTGCCACGCCCCCGCGGCGAAAAGCACCGCGGTCAGCGCGATTCCCGCGCCCAGCAGGACGCCCGGCTGCCAGGGCCGGGACGGCGCCGGACCCGGATCCGGTAGCGGTGCGCGCACGAGCCGGTCGATCGGCTCGATGACGACGGGAATGGGCGGCAGGGCGGGTTCCACTTCGACATCAGGCGAGATGGACAGCGTCACCTACGACTCCGATCGAGGAAATGTGCGTGAATGGTTGGAGTCCGGCTCGGCCGCGTCGCGGTCGCGGCGCAGCAGGACGTACACCGCGGCCATGACGCACAGCAGCGGGTAACAGCCGGAGTAGAACGGCACCGCGAGATAGGACCACCAGTCCGGAATGTCGTCGCGCGGCAACATGAACAGCCCGATGCCGATCGGGTGCGGCGACTCCGCCAGCGGCGGCCGGTCAGGATAGTTCCACCACCAGCACAGGCTCAGGGCCAGCACGACGGCGGTGGGCGCCCACCGCCGTCGTTCCCG
>NZ_JBEXUS010000242.1:0-1326 GCF_040614455.1 Nocardia sp. NPDC005978 | reverse complement strand
CTCGTCCTTGTGGTAGTACGACTCGTCGGGCAGCCCGATCCCGGACTGCGTGGCGTGCACCAGGTAGCGGCTGGAGGTCGAACTCGACGGCAGCGCTTTTCACTTCTTCCGGTATGGGGAAGGAAGTTCGATCTCAGCGGCCCCAGGACTCGATGAGGGCGGCGTTCTGATCCAGGATCTGGTGGTACTGGCCCTGCACGCCGAACTGCTCGGCGAGACCGCCGGCGACGCTCTTGGCCTGGTCGATCATGGCCTGGCGCTCGGTGGGCGCGGCGACGACCGGCTCGGGCACGGCCGGGACCTCGGGGGCCTCGGGCTCGGAGACGCCCGCGCGCAGGAAGCGGCCGCAGTGCGGCCACGCGCCGACGCCCTGGCTGGCGAGCACGTTCTCCGCGACGCGGATCTGCTCGTCCTTGCTGGCCTGGTGGGCCATGCCGGTGCCGCCGTTGGCGGCCCAGGTGCCGGGGGAGAACTGCAGGCCGCCGTAGTAGCCGTTGCCGGTGTTGATGCCCCAGTTGCCGCCGCTCTCACACTGGGCCACACCGTCCCAGTCGTGGGCGGGTGCAGCGGAGGCGGTGGCGGAGAAGCCGAACGGGACGGCAACAAGTGCGCCGGTCACGGCCGCGAGGCCGAGGACGCGGGAGTTGATCTTCCGGTTCTGTTTCATGGTGGTTTCCCTCCCTGCGCCTGCCAACCCGGCGAGCGGATCCGCCGTGTCCCTGTCCCCAGGGGGTCGTGGCACCTAACCGCGGGACAGGGTTTCCGACGTGCAGCGGTTCGGTTCGGAGCCCGTCACAGGTTTGATCAGGGCCGAGACAGACGATAACGAGTAAATCTCGGCAGATCACGTCTTGATAACTCCAGAATTGCATGAAGCGAATAACCCGAAAAACGGGGTTCATGCAGGCTGGCTATGCTGCATTTTGATATTCCAACCGGTCTGTTATACGGCTGTGATGTGATATGGATCACGAGGTATTTGTGGGGCCGGTCACGTTTTCCCTGCCCTCCGGCTGGGGATCAGCGCGCGCACGCGCGCCGGGGTGTGGTTTGTCACTCGATCCACGCCCCCGGCAACCGCCCGGCCGCACCGGAATCCGTCCCCGCGCACCCCGCGTGATCATCTCTTCGCAACCCGGAAACCGCGTGTGACCAGACGATTTGCCCCATCTACGCAGCCGTGTGTAATGTGGTGTTCACCGACGCGGGGTGGAGCAGCTCGGTAGCTCGCTGGGCTCATAACCCAGAGGTCGCAGGTTCAAATCCTGTCCCCGCTACTAACGAAGTGGCCCGGAACCAAAAAATTTATTGGCACAATAAGTTATT
>NZ_JBEXUS010000241.1:0-1352 GCF_040614455.1 Nocardia sp. NPDC005978 | reverse complement strand
AACCCCGAGCCACCATCGACACCACCGCCATACTCGCCACCGGCGAAACCCAAATCATCATGCGCGACAACACCATCCACCACGCACGACTGGTGACCGCGAGCCGGACGACACCACTTTTGCCGGCCCGGGACTGGCAGGTGAGCACCGGTACCGATGGAACCTTCGAATCCATCGCCTTCACGGATTCGGACGCCATCGACAGACCCCTCGACCCGCAGACGATGAGAATCCAGGTCCGTGCCACCGGACTGAACTTCCGCGACGTCATGCTCTCACTGGGTATCTACCCGGACGGGCCGACGACGATCGGCGGCGAATTCGCCGGCATTGTCACCGAGCTCGGCTCCGCCGTAACCGGATACGCTCCGGGCGACCGCGTCATGGGAATTTCCGGCGACGGTATCGGATCCACGGTGATCGCGCACTCCGACTTGACCACCGGAATTCCCGACGGCTGGGGATTCGCACAGGCTTCCGGCGTGCCTGTCGTATTCTTGACCGCCTACTACGCACTCTACGAACTGGTCGAACTCGAGCGCGGCAATCGAATTCTCATCCACGCCGGAACCGGCGGTGTCGGCATGGCGGCCATCCAGCTGTCCATACATCTCGGACTCGAGGTCTTCGCGACCGCGAGCCGAGCGAAATGGAATGTCCTGCGGCGCATGGGCCTCGATGATGACCACATCGCCGACTCCCGCACACTCGACTTCGCGGACAAGATCGCACGCAACACCGGCGGCGCCGGGGTGGACGTCGTACTGAACTGCCTCAGCGGCGAGTTCATCGACGCTTCACTGCGCATCCTGGCAACCGGCGGGACATTCCTGGAGCTGGGTAAAGCCGATATCCGGGACGCGCATTCCCTGGCGGCCGGCTACCCGGGGATAACCTATCGGCCATTCGACATGGCAGAACCCGAGCTACCGCATATTCGGCGGATGCTGGCGGATCTGATGCGGATGTTCGAACGGGGAGACATCTCACCGCTGCCGGTGAACCCCTGGGATGTCCGGCTGATAGCGCCCGCGCTACGGCACTTCAGCCAGGCCCGTCACATCGGCAAGAACGTCCTGACCCTGCCGGCTGTGGTGGATTCCGGTGGGACAGTACTGATCACCGGCGGAACCGGAGCACTCGGCCGAGCCGTCGCCAAACACGCAGTACAAACCCTCGGCATCCAGAACCTCATCCTGACCAACCGACACGGCAACACAACACCACAAACCCAAGCCCTTCTCGACGAACTCTCCACCACCGGAGCCAACGTCCGAATCGTCGCCTGCGACGTCAGCGACCGCGAAGCCCTCACACACCTGCTCACCACCATCCCCACCCACCAACCACTC
>NZ_JBEXUS010000240.1:0-1480 GCF_040614455.1 Nocardia sp. NPDC005978 | reverse complement strand
GAAAGCTCTATCTCTAGTGCTTTCCTTCGGGACAGAGGTGACAGGTGGTGCATGGTTGTCGTCAGCTCGTGTCGTGAGATGTTGGGTTAAGTCCCGCAACGAGCGCAACCCCTATTGTTAGTTGCCATCATTTAGTTGGGCACTCTAGCGAGACTGCCGGTAATAAACCGGAGGAAGGTGGGGATGACGTCAAATCATCATGCCCCTTATGACCTGGGCTACACACGTGCTACAATGGCTGGTACAACGAGTCGCAAGCCGGTGACGGCAAGCTAATCTCTGAAAGCCAGTCTCAGTTCGGATTGTAGGCTGCAACTCGCCTACATGAAGTCGGAATCGCTAGTAATCGCGGATCAGCACGCCGCGGTGAATACGTTCCCGGGCCTTGTACACACCGCCCGTCACACCACGAGAGTTTGTAACACCCGAAGTCGGTGAGGTAACCTTTTAGGAGCCAGCCGCCTAAGGTGGGATAGATGATTGGGGTGAAGTCGTAACAAGGTAGCCGTATCGGAAGGTGCGGCTGGATCACCTCCTTTCTAAGGATAAGGAACTGCACATTGGTCTTGTTTAGTCTTGAGAGGTCTTGTGGGGCCTTAGCTCAGCTGGGAGAGCGCCTGCTTTGCACGCAGGAGGTCAGCGGTTCGATCCCGCTAGGCTCCATTGGTGAGAGATCACCAAGTAATGCACATTGAAAATTGAATATCTATATCAAATAGTAACAAGAAAATAAACCGAAACGCTGTAGTATTAAAAGAGTTTATGACTGAAAGGTCAAAAAATAAGGTTAAGTTAATAAGGGCGCACGGTGGATGCCTTGGCACTAGGAGCCGAAGAAGGACGTGACAAACGACGATATGCCTTGGGTAGCTGTAAGTAAGCGATGATCCAGGGATTTCCGAATGGGGGAACCCAACAGGTACTACCTGTTACCCACATCTGTTAAGGATGTGAGGAGGAAGACGCAGTGAACTGAAACATCTAAGTAGCTGCAGGAAGAGAAAGCAAAAGCGATTGCCTTAGTAGCGGCGAGCGAAACGGCAGGAGGGCAAACCGAAGAGTTTACTCTTCGGGGTTGTAGGACTGCAATGTGGACTCAAAGACTATAGAAGAATGATTTGGGAAGATCAGCCAAAGAGAGTAATAGCCTCGTATTTAAAATAGTCTTTGTACCTAGCAGTATCCTGAGTACGGCGGGACACGTGAAATCCCGTCGGAATCTGGGAGGACCATCTCCCAACCCTAAATACTCCCTAGTGACCGATAGTGAACCAGTACCGTGAGGGAAAGGTGAAAAGCACCCCGGGAGGGGAGTGAAATAGAACCTGAAACCGTGTGCCTACAACAAGTTCGAGCCCGTTAATGGGTGAGAGCGTGCCTTTTGTAGAATGAACCGGCGAGTTACGATATGATGCGAGGTTAAGTTGAAGAGACGGAGCCGCAGGGAAACCGAGTCTGAATAGGGCGCTTTAGTATCATG
>NZ_JBEXUS010000239.1:0-1638 GCF_040614455.1 Nocardia sp. NPDC005978 | reverse complement strand
CGACCACAGTGGTCGCGGGCGTTCGCGTTGGCCGGACTTGTTGCCGGGCGGGGGGTTCGGGGCCTACAGCAGGATCGCGCCGCTCGTCGGATTGCCCTCGCGGGCGATCGCGGAGTAGGCGGCTGCCAGGAGGGAGGGGTCCGGGCCCTCGAGGCGGCCGGGCTTGGCGAGGCCGTCCAGGACCACGAAGCGCAGGACGCCCGAGTGGGTCTTCTTGTCGCCCTGCATGCTGTCCATCAGCTGGGGGAGCGCGTCGGCGTCGTAGGTTGTCGGCAGGCCGACGCTTTCCAGCACCGCGCGGTGGCGCTCGGCGGTGGCATCGTCGAGGCGACCGGCCAGGCGGCCGAGCTCGGCGGCGAAGACCAGGCCCACCGACACGGCCGCACCGTGCCGCCAGCGGTAGCGCTCGCGGCGCTCGATGGCATGGCCGAGGGTGTGGCCGTAGTTCAGGATCTCGCGCAGATCCGATTCCTTGAGGTCGGCGGCGACCACGTCGGCCTTGACCTGGATGGCCCGGCTGATGAGCTCGGGCAGCACCGTGCCGGTCGGATCCAGCGCGGCCTCGGGATCGCGCTCGATCAGCTCGAGGATCACCGGGTCGGCGATGAAACCCGCCTTGATGATCTCGGCCATGCCCGCGACGATCTCGTTGCGCGGCACGGTTTCCAGGGTCGCCAGGTCCACCAGCACGGCGGCGGGCTCGTGGAAGGAGCCGACCAGGTTCTTGCCCGCCTCGGTGTTGATGCCGGTCTTGCCGCCGACGGCAGCGTCCACCATGGCCAGCAGGGTGGTCGGCACGTGCACGATGGCCACGCCGCGCATCCAGGTGGCGGCCACGAATCCGGCCAGGTCGGTGGCCGCGCCACCGCCGAGGCTGATGATGGCGTCCTTGCGGGTCAGCCCGATCCGGCCCAGCACCTCCCAGCAGAAACCGGCGACCTGCAGGTCCTTGCCGGCCTCGGCATCCGGGATCTCGATGCGATGCGCGTCGATGCCCTTGTCCGCGAGCGCCTTACGCACCACCTCGGCGGTCTCGGCCAGCGGCGGCTGATGGAAGATCGCGACGGTGCGCACGCCGTTCCGCCCGGTGACCTCCTCGACCAGGTCGCCCAGCAGGCCCCGGCCGATGATCACCGGATACGGGTCTGCGGTGCGGACCTCGATGCGGGTCGGCTCGCTCATGGATGCTGCTCCGATTCTTGTGAAGGTGTGTCTGGTGTCTGCTCGCCGCTGGCCCGCGCCCGCGCTCGGGCCCGCCGGGCTCTGGCGCGCCGGGATCGGCCGGCGCCGGGCGTGGCCGGTGCGCCGGAGTTCGGGTGCGCGCCGCCGGAATCGGCGGGAGCGCCCGACTCCGCGGCCGGGGCGGTCGAACCCGATGCGGGGGTACCTGACCCTGCGCCGGGCCGGTGCGGCGTGGGAGTAACCGACGAGCGGCCCGAGGCGTCCGATGCGGAAGCGGCTTCGCTCCCTGAGCCGGGGGTTCCGGACCGGCCGGTGCCCGGATGCGCCTGGGCGACCGCGCCGCCGGGATTGTCATTCGAGCCCGAACCCGCTGCGGTACCGGGGTTTCCGGGCACCCAGATCGCGGCGTGCGGCGACCGGACGAACAGATTCAGCTCCGCGAGCGTGCCCGCGATC
>NZ_JBEXUS010000238.1:0-1670 GCF_040614455.1 Nocardia sp. NPDC005978 | reverse complement strand
CGCGGCGACTGGATCGCCGCGGGCGGGCCGGGCTCAGCCCTGTCGCTGCCGCGCCGCGGAGCGGTTCAGCTTCGAGAACGCCTGCCGCAGTTGAATGATGCGGATGCTGCCCGCCACCGCCATCACCAGCAGGCCCACGACGGCGGCCACCAGGATCGCCACGCCGATCGGCAGGTTGAAGTGCCAGCCCAGGAAGCCCAGGCGCACACTCTCGGTGTTCTGCACGACGAAGATCAGCAGGGCGACCCCGAAGAGTCCGCCCGCGGTCAGGCTCACCCAGATGCTGCCCGCCCGAGTACGGCGGACGCTGGGGTGCGGGGGCTCGGATTTCGGCTCGACCGGCGGGGCCGCGGGCGGCTGCGCGGGCGGGGCCGCGGGCGGATGAGCCGGCGGGGCCGAGGGCGGTTGCGCCGCCCGTGGTTCCGCATTCGGCAGCGTGGGCTCGCCCGGCCTGGACACCGCGGGGATGTCCCGTGTCGGCCGGTCGGGCGGCAAGCTCTGATCTCCGGGTTTCACCATGACCTCCTCCGGTCTCTCGCGACCGGCGAGTTCACATGCGTCCCAGCACCGGTCCGACACCTTGGAAGTGCCCGAATATCGGCCGCTGAATCGGCCGGCGTACCGGGCGGTTCCCGCACGGCGACACCGGCGGACGGGTCCGCGGTGGTACCCGCGGAACCGGCAACGGAAACCCGACGGATGCGCGACCGGCCCCCGGCGGGGAGCAGGGGTTCGAGGGACACGCTTCGCGCGCGATTAATTGTCCACTGGGACAGAGGATTTCGGACATCGAAAGTGTGTGCGGCACGCACGAAGCGAGTAGGCGGATGTACCAGCGCCAGGTGGCACCCACCGGGACCGCCGCGTTGCGCGGGAGATCCCCCGGGGCCTCAGCAGCGTTCAGGGCCTCTCGCACAGTGCGGGCTTCGATGACGCGGCGGGCGGCGCCGCTAGGCGACACCCACCGGGGCCGACGCTGTGCGCGGAAGATCCGCGGGGGCCGCAGCGGCATTCAGGGTCTCGCGCAGAGTGCGGGCTTCGGCGGCGAGGCGGGTGGCGCCGCGACGGTCGGCCAGGGGGTGCAGGGCCGGGTAGTCGGCGGTGGCGCCGCAGCGGCGGGCGCAGTCGGCGGCGACCGCGAGCACATCCGCCAGGCCGGTGGTGCCGCCCGCCCCGAGCAGGACGGGCAGGACGGCGTCGATGATCGGCCAGGCGCGATGCGGGCCCAGCGCCGAAACCGCTTCGCGCAGCGAACCGGCCAGCCGCTTGTTGGGAGTCTCCGGGCGCAGGCACTTGGCCAGCAACCGCGGTTGCAGTTCATCGGCGGCGGCCAGGCTGACCAGGGCGTCGATACCCGCGGTCCGGTACCGGGCGTCGTCGCCGCTGAGCGCGCGCACGACCTGATCGTGCACGGCCCTGCCCTTGGGCCCGGGCAGCTCCGCCAGCAGCAACACGACGTAGGGCACGCTCGAATCCCAGAAGTCCCAGCGGGCGAGCACTTCCGGCTGGGGGTACTCGATGGCGGCGATGGAAAGGTAGTCCCATCTGCGGGTGGGGCCGCGGCGGGCGGCGCGCAGTGGTTCCGGAAGTTCGGCGGGCGGCTGCCCGGCCAGGACCGCCGCCAGCTCGATGCCCTCGGGCGTGCCGAGCGCCGGGGCCGCGGCGCCGAT
>NZ_JBEXUS010000237.1:0-1795 GCF_040614455.1 Nocardia sp. NPDC005978 | reverse complement strand
CGGACCGGTTGATCGGTCCGCACCCCACGGCTGTTCTATTGCGGCCGTTCGATATTCGATGAACGGCCGCGCCGGACCGAAATCCGGTCAGGCTTCGAATGGAATGGTGTTTCCGGCGGCGTCGCGGGTACCCTGACCTGCTTCGATAGCGGCAACCAGATCGGCGACCGACGACCATTTCAATGGCGGCCGGTCCTCCAGATTGCCGATCGTGTACCAGGTTTCGGTATCGCGGTAGCGGACCAGCGCTGTTCCGGTGTCGTCGACTGCGACATCAAGCTCTCCCGACACCGTCCCTTCCTCGCGGGTCATGATGGCGGCTTCGGCGAGAATCTCGATGACGTCGATTATCTGAACCCTCCTTGTTTGACGCAGTCGTCGACTGCGGTGCGCAGCGCTTTGAGCTCGTCGTTATCTACAGCCAAGGCATATTTTATCTTTATCTTCACGTAGTGATCGATATAGCCACACCGGAAAGCTCCCGGCGGCAGATAATTGGCCACGTCCTGATCACCCTTCGACCTGTTCGCGGACGGGTCGGACGCGATCAGATTGACCGCGTCGTTGGCGATATTGCGGCGGGTGTCCTCGTCCAGCTTCGAGGCGCCCGAACGCCAGGCCTCGGCCAACGGCACGATGTGCTCGGCATCCACGCCGGCCGGATCGGTGATGAACTTGTACGGCTTGAGCTGTCCGGTCTTGGCGTCCATGACGCCGTAGGAGTCCTGCCAGCCGCCGCCCTTGCCGACCTTCAGATCGCAGGTCTTGGGATCGAGGGTGACATCGCCGGTGGCGTCGCGCAGCATCATCACTTCGCGGGTCGTGCATTTGGCGTACTGCGCGAATTCGGTCCCGAACCCGTGCTCGACCGCCTTGGTGTCCCAGTGCGGGAACTTCTCGCGGGTGTAGCCGGTCATCGGGAGTTCCGCCGCGACAACCAGTTTGTCGACCGCGGCCTTGACCTCCGAGCCGACCGCCACCGGTCCGGTGGACGGGTTACCCTGCCCGTCCGATGTCTTGCTCTGCCCGCAGGCCGCGACGGCCACGGCCAGCACTACCGCCAGGCAGGCCGGGACCACGCCGGACCGCCCGCGCCGCGAACCCGGCGACATCGCAAACAACGCTATTTTCAACGCAACACTCCACTACTGTCGACAACATCCTTGTCGCTCATGCCGATCAGATCATGGGCGTCCCAACATTGCTCTGCTACCGACGTATTCATCCGGCCCCGGCCGCGGGTGGGGCGTGTTCGCGTGTGCGCGACGGCTTCTGCGGAGACATCTCGACCACCGTTGCAATCGGCGGCCCGAAAGAGCAAGCCGGACGGTCGGTTCAGAGACGGGACTCACAGGCGGGCCCACGGGAATCGGGGCTGCCGGAGTGGACGACACCATTCAATACTGGGCCGGGTCGGAGTCGAGATCAACGGAGTGATGCATGTATTCGAAGAAATTGCTCGGAACCCTCGCCGTGTCGGCCGCATTGGTCGGCGCGTCGGGCGCGGTGACGGTCACCGCACAGGCCGCCGTTCCGGCCGAACCCGCGTCCGTGCGGCAGATCGACGACAGCGGTTCGTTCAGTTCGTCGGGAACCCTTGCGCGCGACGCGGCGTGGACCCTGGTCTGCGTGCTGACGGGCAAGTTCGTGGGGTCCGTCTACCCGCCCTGCTGAGACGCGGCCGCGTCGGGGGCGGTGTTCCGCTGTCGGGCGTCGGAACGCGAACGGCCCGGTCGCGCGGCCGTTGACGTCGATACGCGCGAAGTCGCCACCCAGCAGCGCATCGCGGGGGAGC
>NZ_JBEXUS010000236.1:0-1910 GCF_040614455.1 Nocardia sp. NPDC005978 | reverse complement strand
GCCGCGCGCGCCGCGGCCAGATCGCCGCGCGCGCCACCCAGATGCAGATTGGTCATCGGCGAAGGGCTGGTGCGCAGCACGGCGTGGGTGGCCCGGCCATCGATCACCACCACCCGCAGATCCGCACTGCGACCGTCCTGCGACGCCTTGGGCACCCAGCGTTCGACGTGCAGGCCGTCCGGCGCGAGCGCGTCGACGATGGCGGCGACCTCGGGCTCGGAGTGGTAGCGGCGCACGCGCAACGCGTTGAACAGCCGCCCGCGCTCGTCGCGCTGCACCGAGGTCGTGGCCTGCACCCGGCCGCCGCCCGCGGTCTCCACCGCCAGCACCCCCGAGGCGGAGGATCCGTGCGCGAGCTTGACGAACACCCGGCGCAGGCCGGTATCGGCCATCAGGGTGCGGATCTCGGCCCAGCCGAGCACGGTGGTGCGGCCGGAGGTGAACGAAAACGGCACCGGCACCTCGGCATTCACCAGTTCCGCGTGGCACCGGCGCTTGTCGAACAGCACCGCCAGCTCCGCCGGGTCGTCGAGCAGTCGCGCACCGGCGGCCCCGGCGCACTCGCGCACCGTCTCGGCCGCGGCGCGAAAACCGGTGTACCAGCGGGCCGTACCCTCCACCCGGGTCGGATCGGTGACCCCGCGCAGTAACCGCTCGACCTCCGGGTTCTCCCCCGGCGAATCGAGCCGCACCAGCTCCCCCGGCTCGAATTCGGCCTTCCCGGCGAGCACCTCGAGCCACGGCACCGACCGCGCGGGCCGCAGCCCCGCCCGGCGCACCGCGTCCTGGAACAGCGTGACGCGGCGGTTCTCCGGATTGCCGACCACGGCCAGCCGCGGCTCGAAACTCACTCCGCCACGGCGGTATAGCGCCGGAACCGAGAGTCTTCCTCGTCCTCCTCGGTCTCGGCGTCGGTGAGATCCACGACCACCCCGGCCGGTTCCAGCGCCGCGGTCAGGCGCGCGAGCATGGCCGGGCCGATGAAATGGTGGTGCAGATCGAGTTTGCGCAGATGCGTCAGCGGCTGACCGGTGAGCAGCGCCTCAGCGCCCTCGTCGCCGAGAGTGCCCATGGACAGGTCCAGGGTGTGCAGCTGGGCGACCACCGGCGCGGCGGCGACCGCGACCGCGATCTGATCCTGAATCTCGCTGTTGCACAGCCCGAGCGAGGTGAGCTTGGGCAGGCGCGCACCGGACAGGAACGGCTCCAGGTCCGCCACGGTGGCCGTGGCCCCGTACCAGGAGGTGCCGAGCCACAGGTCGAGCGTCTCGAGGTCGGGGAAGTCGCTCGCCCCGATGCCGCGCACGACATCCGCACCGAGACCACCGGTTTCGACGGTCAGCGACTTGAGCCGCTGATGGGTGACCGGCGGGAACGACAGGTCCTCACCACCGCGCACCCCGAATTCCTCGAGCCTGGGGTAGTTCTCCAGCAGCGGCGTCACGTCACACTGGTGGATCCAGGAGATCTCGTTCTCCTCGTAGATGATGTCGCCCAGGAAGATCGCGCGCAGGGCCGGGAACGACTCCCGCGCGGCGATCAGCTCGGCCACCACCGTGTCCGAGCCCTCATCGCCCTCGCCCCAGACGCCGACGATCAGCGCGCGCACCGCGGTGGTCTCCACGGCGGCGAGGAACCGCGCGAACGCCTCCGACCAGGTTTCCTTGGAATCCCATGCCTCGATGGCGATTCGCCAGGCCGTGCGATCGGCGGCCGGCAGTTCGACCGCGGTGGTGGCATCGGGGAAATCGAACACGGGCAGACCGTGGAATTCCTGGAGATGAGTGGAAACGGCCATATCGCGGGCTCCGTACGCCTGGTCGGTGAATGTGGTCGAGGTGCGCTGCCAGTTCTACCAAGTCCGCCCGACAGGCCGCGGGTGCGGTCCCGGCGCCCCGCCGATCGCGATC
>NZ_JBEXUS010000235.1:0-2026 GCF_040614455.1 Nocardia sp. NPDC005978 | reverse complement strand
ATCGAACTCATGCAGGACATCGAAACCATCACACGCCAACTCGATGCCGCGAAACAACGGCTCGTGCTCGAATGCGGGACACGTAACCTGCCCGCGCGGGCGGGGGTGAAGAGCCCGGTCCGGTTTCTGCAAGAGACACTGCGCCTTTCGCACGGTGATGCCGCGGCGCGGGTGCGGAATACCGAACTGCTGTCGACGGTATCGGAGGGCACGTTCGAGCGGCCGCCGGTGTTGCCGTTGGTCGCCGCAGCGCAGCGGGCCGGAGAGATCTCCCTCGACCACATTCGGGCTATTCACGAGGTGATCAAACAGATCCCCGCCCGCGCGGACGCGGAAGCCAGGGATTTCGTCGAGCGGAACCTGACCGTGTACGCGCGCCAAGGAGATCCAGCCGGGATCACCACACTCGGTGTACGAGTCTTGCTGCACATCGATCCCGACGGGTCGTTGACAGAGCATCGGGATCAGCAGATGCGGCGGGGGTTCACGATCGGGCATCCGCGCGCGGACGGGATGGCTCCGGTATCAGGGTGGGTGACCCCGCAGTTCCAGGCGGTAGTCTCCCCGGTCCTGGAGAAGCTCGCCCGCCCGGGCATGTGCAACCCGGACGATCCCGAGAGCCCGTGGAGTGCTGCCGAACTCGCCATCGATACCGCCACCGACGACCAGGACAGCACCAAGGCCGGTGCGCGGGCGAAGCTGCAAGCCGCTGCCACACGCGATCACCGCACCGCCGCCCAACGCAACCACGACGCCATGATCGCGCTCCTGCGCCCCGACATGGGACCCACCCGGCTCGGGAACCACCGCGGACTGCCGGTCTCCACCGTGATCACCATGAGCCTGACCGACCTCGAACAACGCACCGGCAAAGCGACCACCGCCACCGGCGGCACCCTCTCGATCCGGGACGCAGTCGAACTGGCCGCCAACGCCACTCCGTACCTGGTCATCATCGACGCCGACGGCCGACCACTGCACTTCGCACGCGGAGAACGCCTCGCCACCCCGGAACAGCGCCTGGCGCTCACCGCCGTCGAACGCGGGTGCACCCGCCCCGGATGTGATGCGCCAGCCACCCGCTCGGCGGTCCACCACATCAAGGAATGGGCCGATGGCGGCGAAACCGACATCGAGAACCTGACTTTCGCGTGCGATGCCTGCCACGCTTTGGTCAACACCGGTCCGAATGGCTGGAAAACGATAGTGATGCCGCAGGATTCGGAGGATCCGGGCAAGACAGGGTGGATACCACCACCGCACATCGATCCCGCTCGTAGACCCCGGGTGAACTTCCGTCATCACCCGCGTGTGCCGAGTCCTTCAGGGATCCCGGGTATCCCGGCGCGGCGACGCTGCTAGAGCGCTGCCCTACAGCCGAACCCGCAAAGCCAAGAACAATGACAAACGACCATCGGTGTTCACTCCAGTGGCCGACGTAGCCCCAACCCGCACGCGCCGTGAACCTTCCGGCGGGGTTCGGGAGAACAAGCAAGAACAACGAGGCAGTGCTGGTTACTTCGCCTGCCGTACCCGACCTCGGCTCCCCAGCTGGGAGCCTGTTCGCCCTTCCAGCCTGGCTGGATGGCCGTGGGCACCTTCTCGAGACCTACAGACACAAGATCCGTCATCGCTGAATGCCGGTACTGCCTCAGAGGGTGATCGTGTTGTGCGGTAGCCGATTCGAGGGTTCCTTGTACCCCCGCCGGTGGTGGATCACGTTTATCGGCCCGGTAGGGCCGGTACCGCCGTCGAGGCTCCCAACCGGACCCCGCTGGGCCTCCGTTATCCAGGCTGCTCTGCCCCGGGAGGGCTGGAACCGCACTCGATCTCCCAACCGGTCCTGGCTGGTTCTCGTTATCCAGGCCGTTCTCCCCCGGGTGGCTGGAACCGCAGCCTGACCTGCCCAACTGCACCCCGCTGGTACTCGCTATCCAGGCCGTTCTCCCCCGGGTGGCTGGAACCGCAGCCTGACCTGCCCAACTGCACCCCGCTGGTACTCGCTATCCAGGCCGTTCTCCCCCGG
>NZ_JBEXUS010000234.1:0-2101 GCF_040614455.1 Nocardia sp. NPDC005978 | reverse complement strand
GAGCGGGGGAGCGAAGCGGAGGAGCGGAGGGAGGGAAGAACGAGACCTCCGGGCCGCGAACCCCGCCGCAGCGGAGCGGAGGCAGAAGATTCAGTCCAGCGCGGCGAGGGCGCGGCCGAGCTGGTCGATCTCGAACCGGGTCGTGTAGGGCGCGAGACCGATCGTGACCGCACCGCCCTCGTCGTTCACCCCGAGCGCGTCCAGCAGCCGGCTGCCGCCGTGCGAGCCGCTCAGCGTGCCGATGCGGGCGTCGGCGAGCTTGGCCGACACCTTCTCGGCCTGCATGCCCGCCAGGGTGAAGCTGACGGTCGGGATGCGGGTGGACGCGCGGCCGATAACGGTCAGGTTCGGCACCTGGTCGAGCACCGTCATGAGGTGTTCGAAGAGCTGATCGTGGTAGTCCTGCAGCGAGATGATCGACATCTCCAGGCGCTCGCGCCGGGTGCCGGTGGCGCGCTCGTCGAGGCCGGCCAGGTAGTCGATGGAGGTGGTCAGGCCCGCCAGCAGCGCGTACTGGTGACCGCCGACCTCGAGCCGCTCGGCGCCCTTGGCGTACGGGTTGAGCGACATCGACGGGATCCGGTCCAGGAACGCGGGATCGCGGAAGACCAGCGCGCCGATCTGCGGGCCGCCCCACGCGGGCGCGCTCAGCGCGATCACGTCGGCGTTGAGTTCGTCGATGTCGATGAGCGCGTACGGCGCGGCGCCGAAGCAGTCGGCCACCAGCAGCCCGCCGACCTCGTGCACGCGGTCGGCCGCCACCCGCACCGAGGGCGCGGAGCCCACGATCGGGGACGCGGCGGTCAGCGCGACCAGACGCGCGGTGGGGCCGATGAGCTCCTCGAACTGCCAGGCCGGCATCTCGCAGGTCTCGATCTCCACCTCGGCCCAGCGCACATGTGCGCCATAGCGATTGGCGATGCGCAACCAGGGCGCGACATTGGCCTCGTCATCCAGGCGCGACAGCACGATTCCGGTGCCCAGACCCAGCCGGGAGCTCAGCGATTCCGCGAGCCAGGCCAGCAGTACCGCGCGATCCGGGCCGAGCACGACGCCCGCCGGGTCGCCGCCGACCAGATCCGCGACGGCCTCGCGGGCGGCTTCCAGGATGGCGGCGCTGCGCTTGGCCGCGCCGGTCCGGTTGGTATGCGAGAAGGCGGAGGTCCGGAATCCCGTTGATACCGCACGGGATACCGAATCCGGAACCAGCATGCCCGCTTGCGGGTCGAGGTGGATCCAGCCGTCGCCCAGGGACGGTATGAGGCCCCGCACCCGTGCGACGTCGTAAGTCATGCTGGTCACTCTAAAGGGAACGGGCACGCCACGGTAACGGTGTGGGGTGTTTGATGCACTCACCAGGGCATGAAGCAAAGGCGACTGCGTTGCGACATGATAGGGGCATGACGGAATCGGATGGGGCGCCGGAATCCATTGTCGTGATCGGCCCCGAGGGTAAGCCGCTGATCGTTCCGGCGAACGCCGGGCGCGGCGGTGAATCGGTGGAGTTCACCGGCCAGGTCGTCGGTGACGAAAACCCCGGCGAATCAGGCGAAAAGGAAGAATCGCTCGCCGATATGGTGGAGCAGCCCGCGAAGGTCATGCGCATCGGCACCATGATCAAACAGCTGCTCGAAGAGGTCCGGCACGCGCCGCTGGACGACGCCAGCCGCACCCGTCTGCGCGAAATCCACAAGACCTCCATTCGCGAACTCGAACAGGGCCTGGCCCCCGAACTCCGCGAAGAACTCGAACGCCTCGCGCTGCCCTTCAGCGACGACGTCATCCCCTCGGACGCCGAACTCCGGATTGCCCAGGCCCAGTTGGTCGGCTGGCTCGAAGGCCTGTTCCACGGCATCCAGACGGCCCTGTTCGCCCAGCAGATGGCGGCCCGCGCCCAACTGGAACAGATGCGCCACGCACTCCCCTCCGGCGCGAGCACGATCGATCCCCAGGGCCACGCCGGCCCCGCCACCGGTGGCGGGCAATACCTCTGAACAACCCCAACTCCGAGCTACCCCCGCAACAAGGTTCGCGGCCGTCTCGTTCTGGACTGAGTGGAGCGGGGGAGCGAAGCGGAGGAGCGGAGGGAGGGAAGAACGAG
>NZ_JBEXUS010000233.1:0-2181 GCF_040614455.1 Nocardia sp. NPDC005978 | reverse complement strand
CCGTCCGCGCCCGCCGCTCCGGCCGGGCCGCACGGCGGTGCGCCGCAGGGCATTCCGCAGCCGCCGCAGCAGAGCATTCCGCAGCCGCCCAACGGTCAAGTGCCCCAGGTCCCCGGCCAGCCCCAGCCTAAGTGAGGCGGGCCTCGGATCCGGTTGCGCCCGTGACGAACTCATCTCCCAGCGGTTCCCCGCACGCCCCGCCGTCGTTCCGGTCGGGCGAGCTGACCGACCCGCACCTGTCGGCCGCGCTCAAGACCCTCGAGCTCACCGTGCGCCGGCGTCTGGACGGCGTCCTGCACGGTGATCACCTGGGCCTGATCCCGGGGCCGGGCTCCGACGCCGGTGACGCGCGGATGTACCAGCCGGGCGACGATGTGCGCCAGATGGATTGGTCGGTCACCGCCCGCACCACGCACGCGCACGTGCGCCAGTCGATCGCCGATCGTGAACTCGAGACCTGGCTGGTGGTGGACCTGTCCGCCAGCCTGGACTTCGGCACCGCCGCCTGTCAGAAGCGCGATCTCGCGGTGGCCGCGGCCGCCGCGGTCACGCATCTGACCAGCGGCGGCGGCAATCGCATCGGCGCCGTCGTCGCCAACGGCGAACAGCTGATCCGCATTCCGGCCCGCAGCGGCCGGGTGCACGCGCAGACCATGCTGCGCAAGATCGCCACCACCCCGCACGCCCCCGACGGGGTGCGCGGTGATCTGGCCGGGGCCATCGAGTCGCTGCGCCGTCCGCAGCGCAAACGCGGTCTGGCCGTGGTCATCTCCGATTTCCTGGGCGAGGTGGACTGGCAGCGATCGCTGCGCGCCATCTCCGGCCGTCACGATCTGCTCGCGGTCGAGGTGCTGGATCCGCGCGATCTCGAACTCCCCGACATCGGCGATGTGGTGCTGCACGACCCCGAGACCGGGCGCACCCGCGAGTTCAGCGTGACACCCACGCTGCGTGCGGATTTCGCACGCGCCGCCGAACGGCATCGGGTGCAGGTGGAGGCGTCGCTGCGCAGCTGTGGCGCGCCGGTGATGAGCCTGCGCACCGACCGCGACTGGATCGCGGACGTGGTTCGATTCGTGTCCACCCGGCGCCATACCTTCGGCGCCTCGACTTCCCGGCTGGTGCCGCGACAGTGAGTATTTCCGGATTCACTTCCTATATCTGGTTCCTGTTCCTGGCGGTGGTCGCGGCGCTCGCGCTGGGCTACGTGCTGGTGCAGCGTTCGCGGTACAAGCACGTGCTGCGCTTCAGCAATATGGAGCAGCTGGAGAAGGTCGCGCCCACGCGGCCCGGTCCCCAGCGCCATATCCCGATGGCGCTGCTGCTGGTCGGGCTGGTCGCCTTCACCATCGGCGCGGCCGGGCCCACCGAGATCAAGAAGGTGCCCCGCAACCGCGCCACCGTGGTGCTGGTACTGGACGTTTCGCTGTCCATGGAGGCGACCGACGTACCGCCCAGCCGCCTGCAGGTGGCCCAGGAGGCGGCGAAGGAGTTCGCCGACGGCCTGACACCGGGCATCAACCTGGGCCTGGTCACCTTCGCGGGCACCGCCTCGGTGCAGATGTCGCCGACGACGAACCGGCAGGCGGTCAAGGCCGCCATCGATTCGATCAAGCTGGCCGAGCGCACCGCGACCGGTGAGGGCATTCTGACCGCACTGCAATCGATCGACACCCTGGCCTCGGTGCTCGGCGGCGCGGAGACCCCGCCGCCCGCGCGCGTGGTGCTGATGTCGGACGGCAAGCAGACCGTGCCGGCCGACGACGACGTGGACAATCCGCGGCACGGGTTCACCGCCGCGCGACTGGCCAAGGAGAAGGGGATTCCGGTCTCCACCATTTCCTTCGGCACCAGCTGGGGCACGGTGGAGATCCCGGATCAGGACGGCAAGGGCTCACAGCGGGTCAAGGTGCCGGTCGACGACGATTCCCTGCGCGAGATCGCCAGGCTCTCGGGCGGTGAGTTCTACACCGCGTCGAGTCTCGAGGAGCTGAACCAGGTGTACGACACCCTGGAGGAGCAGATCGGCTTCGAGACCACCCGGGGTGACGCGTCGCGGCCGTGGATGTTGTTGGCGGGCTTGCTCGTCGCGGCGGGCGCGGCCGTCGGACTGGTGCTGCGGCAGCGAATTCCGTAGCGGGATCATCGAACAGCGGCCGGGGGGGGGGGAGTAAGGGCCGG
>NZ_JBEXUS010000232.1:0-2363 GCF_040614455.1 Nocardia sp. NPDC005978 | reverse complement strand
GGGGGCTCCATCCCGTGGGGGGGGGGGGGGGTGTTTGGTACCGCGCGGGGGGCCCCCTGTTCCCCACACACCACCCCAACCCCGCCGCCCCCCGCGGGCCTGGCCGTCGAGCTGCGCAGCGCCGGGGTGCTTGCATGAGCAGCCCCGAAGGACGCCGCCCGCGTCGCACCGCGTCCCGCGCCGCCGGCGCACCCGCCCCGGTTCCGGCCGAGTCGAAGCCGCCGGTAGCCGAAACCCCGGCCGCGCCGCGCGAGACCAAGGCCGCCCAGGCCGAGGCTCCGGCCGTGAAGACCGAAGCTCCGGCCGCACAGGCTGCCGCGCCGGCCGAGGCCGCGGAGACCCGGAACGGCCGCTCGCGCAACGGTTCCGCCGAACGTGCGAGAGCCGCCCAGACCAAGGCCGCCGCGTCCGCCGAGTCCGCGCCCGCCAAGGCGCGACAGGACGATTCCGCGCCCAAGTCGCGCCCCTCGGAGCGTTCGCGCAAGCCCGGCGGCGGTGGCCGTTCGCGCCAGTCCGGTCGCGGAGAGCGCACCGATCAGCAGCCCTCGCAGCAGCAGCGCCGCTCGATGCCCGCCCCGCCGCAGGCCCCCAAGGGCGGCCTGCGCGTGTTCGCCCTCGGCGGCATCGGTGAAATCGGCCGCAACATGACCGTTTTCGAGTACGGCGGCAAGCTGCTCATCATCGACTGCGGCGTGTTGTTCCCCGAGGATCAGCAGCCGGGCGTCGACCTGATCCTGCCGGACTTCGGTCCCATCGAGAACCGCATCGACGACGTCGAGGCCGTGATCCTGACCCACGGGCACGAGGATCACATCGGCGCGGTGCCGTTCCTGCTGCGCCTGCGCCGCGACATCCCGGTGATCGGCGCGAAGTTCACCCTCGCCCTGGTGGCCGCCAAGTGCCGCGAACATCGCCTGCAGCCCAAGCTGATCGAGGTCATCGAGGGCCAGCGCACCCAGCACGGCCCGTTCGACTGCGAGTACTTCGCGGTCAACCACTCGATCCCGGACGCGCTCGCCATCGCGGTGCGTACCCCCGCGGGCATGGTGCTGCACACCGGCGACATCAAGCTGGATCAGCTGCCGCTGGACGGCCGTCTCACCGACCTCGCGGGCTTCTCGCGCCTCGGTGACGAGGGCGTCGACCTGTTCCTGGTCGACTCCACCAACGCCGAGGTCCCGGGCTTCGTCACGCCCGAGCGTGAGATCGGCCCTGTGCTGGACAACGTGATCGGCAAGGCCAAGGGCCGGGTCATCGTGGCGTCCTTCGCTTCACATGTGCACCGCATCCAGCAGGTGGTGGACGTGGCCAAGCGCTACGACCGCCGCATCTGCTTCGTCGGCCGCTCCATGGTCCGCAACATGCAGATCGCGGTGGACCTGGGCTACCTCGACATTCCGGACGGGCTGGTCGTCGACATCGATCAGGCCGCCAACCTGCCCGTGCACAAGCTGGTGCTGATCTCGACCGGCTCGCAGGGCGAACCGCTGTCCGCGCTCTCGCGCATGGCCCGCGGCGATCACCGCCAGATCAACATCCGCGCCGACGATCTCGTGGTGCTGGCGTCCTCGCTCATCCCCGGCAACGAGAACGCCGTCTTCGCGGTGGTCAACGGCCTGGCCCGCGTGGGCGCGACCGTGGTCACCCAGCAGAACGCGAAAGTCCATGTCTCCGGGCATGCTTCGGCGGGTGAGCTGCTGTACCTGTACAACGCGGTGCGGCCCACCAATGCCATGCCGGTGCACGGTGAATGGCGGCACCTGCGCGCCAACGCCGCGCTCGCGGTGGCCACCGGCGTGCCGGAGGAGCGGGTCGTGCTGGCCGAGAACGGCGTCGTGGTCGATCTCGTCGACGGCATCGCCTCGATCACCGGCCGGGTTCCGGTCGGCCAGGTCTACGTGGACGGCCTCTCGGTCGGCGACGTCGGCGAATCCACCCTCTCGGACCGTCTGGTCCTGGGGGAGGGCGGCTTCATCTCGATCACCGTCGCCATCGACGCCACCACCGGCAAGGCGGTCAGCTCGCCGGGCGTCAGCGGTCGCGGTTTCTCCGACGATCCCGACGCCCTGGCCGATACCCACGAATTGGTCGAGGCGGAGTTGCGCCGCCTGGCCAACGAGGGCGTGACCGACACCCACCGCATCGCCCAGAGCGTGCGCCGCGTGGTCGGCCGCTGGGTCGCGGAGAAGTACCGCCGCCGCCCGATGATCGTCCCCACGGTCATCGGCGTCTAGCTCGACCGCCCGAAAGGGCAAGCGCCACAACCCGGAAGCGCCCGGCAGCACCCGCTGGCGGGGGCGTGCGCGGGGTGGCCAGGTAGGTAGTGCGTGGGGTAGGGGAAGAGTGTGGGGGGGAGTGTGTTG
>NZ_JBEXUS010000231.1:0-2720 GCF_040614455.1 Nocardia sp. NPDC005978 | reverse complement strand
TGTACGACGTCGAGGACTCGGGTGGCGACTGCCCGTGCTCGTTCGGGTACCGCACCGCCGGTTCCGTCGACTTCCAGGACCACCGGCCCCGACACGTCGACCGCGTCCTTGATCTGTTCCCAGCTGACCGCGGCCTCCGCCGCGTCACCCAGTACGGCCCGCATCGGTGACCACACGACGTCGAAGAGCCGGTCGTGGCTAGCCGCCGCGGCCCACCCTGCCAGCTGTCGATCAGTGATGGGGCGGGCGGTCAGTGATCGCACCGTCAGGACCGGCGCGCCGGTGCCATCGGCCAATTCCGCCGACACCGACCCGGGTGTCGTGTCGCGGCGCAACCGCACCCGCGCGGCCCGCGCACCGACCGCGTGCAATGCGACACCCTCCCACAGGAACGGCAGCCACACCTGCCCGTCCGCCGGTCCGTCCTGATCGAGCAGCGCCACGCCCAGTGCGTGTAGTGCCGAGTCCAGCAGTGCCGGATGGATTCCGAACCCGTCGACCTGCACGTCGTCCGGCAGGGCGATCTCGGCGAAGACCTCGTCTGCGCGCCGCCAGGCCGCTCGCAACCCGCGGAAAGCGGGCCCGTACTCATAGCCCCGGGTCGCCAGTTGCTCGTAAACGTTTCCGAGATCGACTTCCTCGGCCTCCTCGGGAGGCCATGCGGTCAGCCCGTTCACACCCTCGGCGACTTCCGAGACCAGTTCGCCACGCGCGTGCAATACCCAGCTTCGGCCGACGCCTTCGTCGCAGGAGTGGATCGAGAACGTGTGTCGGCCCGATTCGCCTGCCGCGTCGACGAGTACCTGTATCCGCGTACCGCCGCCCGACAGGATCAGCGGTGCCATGAGCGCCAGTTCTTCGATGACCCCGCATCCGACTTCGTCGCCGGCGCGTATCGCGAGTTCGACGAAGCCGGCGCCGGGGAACACGCTCACTCCGCCGGCCCCGTGATCGCTGAGCCAGGGGTGGGTGTTCACCGCGAGGCGGCCGGTCAGCGTCACCCCGCCGGTTTCGGGTCGTTCGACCACCGCTCCCAGGAGTGCGTGGTCGGCTCCGGTCAGTCCGCACCCGGTCACATCGGCGCTGCCGGTACCTGCTGGACCTGAACCCAGCCAGTACCGTTGTCGCTGAAAAGCGTAGGTGGGCAAGTCGATTCGACCGGCAGCGCACCCGTCGAAGACCTGCGCCCAGTTCACGCCGACACCCACCACCCACAATTTGGCGAGGGCACTCAGGAATGCGTCGGGCTCGAGCCGGCTCTGCACAATCGTGGGCGTGCGGACATCTGCATTCGGCAGGCTCTGATCGACGAGCGCGGCGAGCGCTCTACCCGGTCCGACTTCGACGAATCTCGTCGCGCCGGCCGAATCCAGCCATTGCAGTCCCGCCCAGAATTGGACGGTTCCGCGTGCATGCTGAACCCAATAGTCGGCCGTGCCGTAATCGGCTCCGGCGGGCTGCCCGGTCAGATTCGAGATCAACGGTATGGGGCTGCCAGATACATCGATATCGCCGATCGCGTCGCGGAGTTCCGCGAGGATCGGATCCATCATCGAGGAGTGGAAGGCGTGCGAGACATCCAGCCTGTGGGTTTTCCACCCCTGCTCGTGGCAGCACCGCACGGTGTCGTCGATATCGGTGGCGTCGCCGGCGACGACCACCGCCGCGGGCCCGTTGATCGCCGCGATCTCGGCCCTGCCTCGCAAGAATGCGGCCACGTCGGTGGCCGATGCTCGCACCGCCACCATCGCGCCGCCCGCCGGCAGCGTCGCCATTGTCGTGCCGCGCTCGACGACCAGCCGTGCGGCATCCTCGAGAGTCAGTCGACCGGTCACATGGGCGGCCGCGATCTCCCCGACCGAATGCCCGATGACGAAATCGGGGCGTACATCGAGCGCTTCGAGCAGCCGGAACAGCGCAACTTCGAGCGCGAACAGGGCCGGCTGGGCATACCGGGTATCGATCAGATCGCCGCGCTGCTCGTCCCACATGATGGTCCGCAGCGAGCCGTCGGAGTGTTTGTTCAATGCGTCGAATGCCTCATCGAACGCGCTCGCGAAGACGGGTGAGGTTTCATGTAGTTCGCGCCCCATACCCAGCCAT
The DNA here is from genome assembly GCF_040614455.1 of Nocardia sp. NPDC005978. Lineage (NCBI taxonomy): Bacteria > Bacillati > Actinomycetota > Actinomycetes > Mycobacteriales > Nocardiaceae > Nocardia > Nocardia sp. NPDC005978. Next base: position 617 of record NZ_JBEXUS010000231.1, on the reverse strand, counting down.
TGCGATCCCTGCCCGGGGAACAGGAACACCGTCTTGCCCGCCCTGTTGACCTGCCCGCGGATCACACCCTGCCCCGGCTCGCTCGAGGCCAGAGCGTGCAAACGGGTCAGTGCGGCTTCTCGGTCCCAATCCAGCACGACCGCGCGATGCTCGAACATAGATCTGTTCACCAGAGCCGCACCGGCATCGACGATATCCAGTTCGGAACGGTGCTGGACGAACTCGGCCAGCCGGTCCGCCTGCCCCGCCAGCGCCGCGGCCGAGCGGCCCGAAATGACCAGTGGGACAACGCCCCAACCCCACACGCCGTCGGCGACCGCACTCGAATCCTGCGGCGCCTGCTCGATGATCACGTGCGCATTGGTTCCACTGACCCCGAAGGAGGACACCCCCGCCCGCCGCGGGCGATCCGACTCCGGCCACGGCCGGGACTCGGTAAGCAACGACACCGCCCCGGCGGACCAATCCACGTGCGGACTCGGCTCGTCCACATGCAGGGACTTCGGCAGGACTCCCGCGCGCATCGCCATGATTGTTTTGATGACGCCGGCGATGCCGGCGGCTGCTTGGGTGTGTCCGAGGTTGGATTTGATGGTGCCGAGCCAGAGTGGGTGGTT
>NZ_JBEXUS010000230.1:0-2756 GCF_040614455.1 Nocardia sp. NPDC005978 | reverse complement strand
TGTACGACGTCGAGGACTCGGGTGGCGACTGCCCGTGCTCGTTCGGGTACCGCACCGCCGGTTCCGTCGACTTCCAGGACCACCGGCCCCGACACCGTCACCTCATCGCCCACGTCCTCCCACGACACCGGTGTCGTCGCGGTGGCGGCACCCGCCGTCTTCACCGGGGTCCACACCACGTCGAAGAGCCGGTCCCGACTCGCCGCCGCGGCCCACCCCGCCAGCTGCTGAGCCGATACCGGGCGTGCGGTCAGCGAACGCACGGACAACACCGGCGCCCCGGTGCGATCGGCCACTTCCACCGACACCGACCCGGGTGTCGTGCCGCGGCGCAACCGCACCCGTGCCGCGGCCGCGCCGATCGTGTGCAGTGCGATGCCTTCCCACAGGAACGGCAGCCACACCTGCTCTTCCGCGGTGTCGTTCTCGTCGTCCAGGAGTACTACGCCCAGTGCGTGTAGTGCCGAGTCCAGCAGTGCCGGATGGATTCCGAACCCGTCGACCTGCACGTCGTCCGGCAGGGCGATCTCGGCGAAGACCTCGTCCGCGCGCCGCCAGGCCGCTCGCAACCCGCGGAAAGCGGGCCCGTACTCATAGCCCCGGGTCGCCAACCGCCCGTACACGTCGCCCAGATCGACTTCTTCCGCCCCCGTGGGAGGCCACACGGTCGAATCCTGCACACCTGTGACGGTCCCCGCGGCCAGCTCGCCGCGTGCATGCAACACCCACGTCTCGCCTACGCCCGCATGGCACGAATAGATCGAGAACTCGCGCCGCCCCGATGTGCCTGCCGCGTCGACGAGTACCTGTAGCCGGGTATCGCCGTCCGGCAAGACCAAAGGGGCCATGAGCGCCAGTTCCTGTACCACCCCGCACCCGACTTCGTCGCCGGCGCGTATCGCGAGTTCGACGAAGCCGGCGCCGGGGAAGACGCTGATTCCGCCGGCGCCGTGATCGCTGAGCCAGGGGTGGGTGTTCACGGAGAGGCGGCCGGTGAGTGTCAGCCCGCCGGTTTCGGGTCGTTCGATCACCGCTCCGAGTAGGGCGTGGTCGGCTCCGGTCAGTCCGCACCCGGTCACATCGGCGCTGCCGGTACCGGAGCCTGGCTCCAACCAGAACCGTCGCCGCTGAAATGCGTAGGTGGGCAGATCGATTCGTTTGGTCGCGTGTCCGTCGAAGATCCGCTGCCAGTGCACGTCGACGCCCGCCACGAATGCTTCGGCGGCCGAGGTGAGGAAGCGATGCAGGCCGCCATCGTCCCGGCGCAGTGTTCCGGAGACGGTCGCGGTCGATCCCGCGGTGTCGAAAATCTGTGTCACACCGGTGATCAGGACCGGATGCGGGCTGACTTCGATGAAGAATTCACACCCGTTTGCCAGGGCTACCTCGACGGCATCCTGGAAAAGAACCGTTTGGCGCAGGTTCCGGAACCAGTACTCCGCGTTGCATTCCTGAGTGTCCAGACCGTCTCCGGTCACGGAGGAGAAGAATTCCACGCCCGCCGACACGGCGTCGATGGCACCCAGTCCGTCGAGAAATTCCTCGCGTGCGCCGTCTGCCAGGCGTGAATGCCCGGCGCCATTGGCGATCCAGCGCGCGCGGACTTCGCCGGTATCGCACCGGGAAACCAACTGCGCCAATGATTCTCGGTCTCCGGTCACGACCGTCGATATCGGTCCGTTCACCGCGGCAAGCTCGAGGTCCGGCCAGTGCGTGAGCATTTCACGCACCGTGTCCACTCCGGCCTGTATCCATACCATCGCGCCCTGGCCTTCGAAACGGGCCATCAGTCCACTGCGCAGAGCCACGATTCGCGCCGCGTCGGTCAGAGTGAGCGCTCCGGCGGCGTAGCCGGCGGCGATTTCCCCCTGGGAGTGTCCGATCACCGCGTCGGGTCGTACACCCACCGCGGCCCACAGTTTGACCAATCCCGCCATGACCGCGAACATCAACGGCTGCACGACATCGACCCGGGTCAGATCGAGATTCTCCTGCGAACCTTTCAGTGCCGCCGCGAGCGACCACCCCAGCAGGGGCGCGAATGCCGCCGAGCACTTCGTGATCTCCGCTGCGAATTCGGGTGAGGTGTCGTAGAGTTCGCGGCCCATGCCCACCCATTGCGAGCCTTGGCCGGGGAACAGGAACACCGTCTTACCCGCACCGGCGACCTTTCCGCGGACCACATCCGGGCCCGGTTCCCCTGACGCGAGGATTCCCAGACCGGCTTGTGATGTCCCGCGGTCCCCGCCCAGCACGACCGCGCGATGTTCGAACACCGTTCTGCCCGCTAGCGCGGACCCGATGTCGATCGCATTCGGGTCGGCGTGGTCCTGTACGAAATCGGTCAACCTGCCCGCCTGTGCTGCCAGCGCACCCGCCGACCGGCCCGAGAGCACCCACGGAACAACTTCCCAACCCCAGGCCCTCGGCTCGTCACCCACAACCACATCGGCGCCACTCGACTCGAGGCCCGGTGCCTGCTCGACGATTACGTGCGCGTTCGTCCCGCTGACCCCGAACGAGGACACCCCAGCACGCCGCGGACGTCCCTGCGTTTCCCACAATCGCGCCTCGGTTAGAAGCTCGACATCACCTGCGGCCCAGTCGATAACGTCGCTGGGGCGATCAACGTGCAAGGTCGGCGGTAGCACCCCGTGCTGGATCGCCATGATTGTTTTGATGACGCCGGCGATGCCGGCGGCTGCTTGGGTGTGTCCGAGGTTGGATTTGATGGTGCCGAGCCAGAGTGGGTGGTT
>NZ_JBEXUS010000229.1:0-2977 GCF_040614455.1 Nocardia sp. NPDC005978 | reverse complement strand
GCCCGGGCCCAGCCGCGCCGCGGTCACCGAGTCGACATCGGCGGAGTCGGCGTCCGGGGCGGCGAACACCAGGACGCTGCGCCCGGCGAGGTTGCCCGCGAGCAGTTTGCCCGAACTGCCGGACAAGAAGTCGTCGGCGGCGCGCAATTGTGCTGTGAGACGGTCGTTTTCCGCGATGAGCGCGTCACTGCCGGGGCGGTCGCCCTGGCCGGAGATGAATCCGTCCGACCGGGTCTGACTGCCGAGGACCACGCCGACCGCGAGGGCCAGGAAGATGGCGGCGATCGAAACAGCATGGTGGCGAAAGGAAAGCACGACTCCCCTACCTGATTCCGTCGATCGTGGTCTGAATCCACAGCCAGGTGCGATCCCAGGCGTTGGTCACCCAGTCGAGCACCTCGGTACCCATGTGGGTGGCCAGCATCGCCACGATCAGCGCCACCAGCGCGGCCAGCACCACCAGGGCGATCGCCCAGCCCGAACCGCGCTGCCGGTACAGCACCGCAACGGCTTTCGCGTCCATGAGTTTGGTGCCGATCTTCAATCTGGTGAGGAAGGTGGCCGGGCTGGAGTCGCGCCGGCCGCGATCGAAGAACTCGTCGAGCGAGACCGCGGCGCCGGCGGTGACGATCAGGCTCGCACCGTGGTGATCGGCCAGCAGCAGCGCCAGATCGGCCGGCGCGCCCGAGGACGGGAAGGTGGTCGCGCCGATGCCCAGGTCCTGGATTCGTTCCAAACCCTTGGCGTGCCCGTCGGTATCGGCGGGCAGGATCACCTCGGCGCCGCACTTGAGGGTGTTGGCGGTGATCTCCTCGGGATCGCCCACGATGAGATCGGGACGGTAGCCGTGCCGGATCAGGGTGTCCGCGCCGCGGCCGACGCCGATGAGGATCGGCGCGTACTCCTTGATGAAAGGCTTGATGCGCTTGAGATCGTCGGCGTGATCGGGTCCGTCGGCGACCACCACGACGTGCTTCTTGCGCATGTCCACCGCGACCTCGGGCACGCCGATACCGTCTATCAGCAAAGAGCTTTCGGTCCGGATGAACTCGATGGTGTTGCCGGAGAAGGCTTCCAGGTGATCGGCCAGCCCGTTGCGGGCCTCGATCATGCGCTCGGCGATACCGAGTTCGGTGAGCTCGATGCCCTCCACGAGCGCTTCGGGTTCCTTCTTGATCGACCTGTCGGCATAGACGATGCCGCCGTCGACGCGAACCTTCGCGCCGTCCTTGATCCGGGTGAAGACATCGGAGCTGACCGCGTCCAGCAGCAGGACGCCGTTGGCCACCAGCACCTCCGGACCCAGATTCGGGTAGCGGCCGGAGATGGAGGGCGAGGCGTTGACCACCGCGGCGACCCGGGCCTGCACCAGCCGGTCGGCGGTCAGCCGGTCCAGATCCATCTCGTCCAGGACGACCACGTCGCCCGGTCCGACGCGCTGCAGCAGACGCCTGGTGTTGCGGTCCACCCGGGCCGGCCCCACGATTCCGGGGAGCGTTTCGGAGCTACGCGACAGCAGTCCCAGCATCTTCATAGCAACTGATGATTATCGGAAAGTCTCAACCTGTGGTGGAGGCGCGCCGGGCTGCCGCATTCGTCACTGTGATGCCACACCAGTCACAGTGATGCCGGTATCCGTGAACATCCGGTACAGATATGCTCCGGTCAACGGTTCGAGAGGAGACACCACCGTTATGGTCAGCACCACCGTCGATACTGTCCTGAACGCCCCGCGCGACGTCGTCTACAAGCTCTTCACCGAGCGCGACGGCATTTCGAGCTACATGCCGATCCAGATCGTGCTCAAGAAGCCGGGCGCGGGTAGCCCGTCCGGCGTGGGCGCGCAGTACCAGCTGGGTCTGGGCCCGGTCGGCGTCACCGAGGAGACCGTCGAACTGGTCCCCAACGAGCGCTTCGTCTACAAGATCGTCAAGGGCGCGCCGGTGAAGCGGCACTACGGCACCGTCACCTTCGCCGACGCACCCGGGGGCACCCGCGTGGTCTACACGATGGAGTCCGAGCCCAGCCTGCCGCTGCCGGGCAAGGTGCTGGAGATCGGGCTGCGCGCGCTGATCAACCAGTTCCTGGCAGGCGCCCGCAAGGCCGTCAAATAGGCATTGCCGGGCACATGATCGGCTGATCCGGCGCGAGCCGCACCGCCGTGCGACAGCCCGAGGTCGTCCACGACCCGGAACCGCACGGCGCGAGAGGTGTTCCGCAGCGCGCCGGAAGCGGTGAATCCGATGCGAACGGCCCCCGAACACGGTGTGTTCGGGGGCCGTTCGGCGTCGTGCGGGCGAATCAGTGTGCGGCGGTGACCTTCTCCGCGTCCGCCGTGGTGAGCAGTTCCCAGGCGTGCGCGCGGCCGGTCTCGGTGTCGTCCAGGCCGGCGAGCATGCGCGCCAGCTCCACGACGCGCTCGTCGCGGGTCAGCGAGCGCACCCCGGAATTGACGCCCTTGCCGTCGTCGACCTTGTCCACCACCAGGTGCGTGTCGGCGAACGCCGCCACCTGCGGCAGGTGGGTCACCACGATGACCTGGTGGGTGCGCGCCAATTGCGCCAGGCGACGGCCGATCTCGACCGCGGCCCGACCGCCCACGCCGGCGTCGACCTCGTCGAAGACCATGGTGGTGCCGTGCTCGGAACTGGCCAGCACCACTTCCAGCGCCAGCATGATGCGCGAGAGCTCACCGCCGGACGCGCTGCGGCTCAACGGCAGCGGCTGCGCGCCCGAATGCGCGGCGAGCCGGAATTCGACCTCGTCCACACCCGTCGAACCGGCGTGCAACTCCTGCCCGTCCACCAGCAGCGGCGCGGAATCCTGCGCAGCGGCCACAACCGGGCGCACCCCGACCTCGAGCCGGGCCCGGCCCATGGCCAGCCCGCTCAGTTCGGCGCTGACGGCGGTGGCCAGCTTGCCCGCGGCCTTGCTGCGGGCGACGGTGAGCTTGCGGGCGGCCTCGCGCACCTTGTCC
>NZ_JBEXUS010000228.1:0-3115 GCF_040614455.1 Nocardia sp. NPDC005978 | reverse complement strand
GGAGAGCACGGGCCGAGTCCGTCCGCGAGCGGCCGCGCCGCCACCGGCGTGTCGCGTCAGTGCGCGGCGGCGTCCCAGCTGCGGCCGACGCCGACCGAGACCTCGAGCGGCACCGAGAGCTCGATCGCGTTCGACATGTGTTCGCGGGCAAGGGCTTCGAGCTCGTCGCGTTCCCCGGCGGCGACCTCGAAGACGAGTTCGTCGTGGATCTGCAGCAGCATGCGCGAGTGCAGCCCGGCCGCCTTGATCGCTTTCTGGGTGTCGATCATGGCGACCTTGATGATGTCGGCCGCGGTGCCCTGGATGGGGGCGTTCAGGGCCATGCGCTCGGCGGCCTCGCGGCGCTGGCGATTGCTGGAGTCGAGGTCGGGCAGGTAGCGGCGGCGGCCGAACAGGGTTTCGGTGTAGCCGGTCTTGCGGGCCTCGTCGACGGCGTCGTTCAGATAGTCGCGGATCGCGCCGAACCGCGAGAAGTACACGTCCATCTGCACTTTCGCCTCTTCGGCGCTGATCTTGAGCTGCTGGGAGAGCCCGTAGGCGGACAGACCGTAGGCCAGGCCGTACGACATGGCCTTGATGCGGCGGCGCAGCTCCGGATCGACCTCGGTGATCGGGATGTCGAACGCCTTGGAGGCGACGAAGTTGTGCAGGTCCTCGCCCGAGTTGAAGGCCTCGATGAGGCCCTCGTCCTTGGACAGGTGCGCCATGATGCGCATCTCGATCTGGCTGTAGTCCGCGGTCATGAGCGATTCGAACTCGCGGCCGACCACGAAGGTGTCGCGAATGCGGCGGCCGGTGTCGGTGCGGATCGGGATGTTCTGCAGGTTCGGCTCGGTCGAGGAGAGCCTGCCGGTGGCGGCGACGGTCTGGTTGAAGGTCGTGTGGATGCGGCCGTCGTCGGCGACGGACTTGAGCAGGCCGTCGACGGTGACCTTGAGCCGGGTGGCGTCGCGGTGTTCGAGCAGATGCTGCAGGAACTCGTGCCCCGTCTTCTCGTAAAGCCCTTCCAGCGCATCGGCATCGGTGGTGTAGCCGGTCTTGGTGCGCTTGGTCTTGGGCATGTCCAGCTCGTCGAACAGCACCACCTGGAGCTGTTTGGGCGAGCCGAGGTTGATCTGTTTGCCGATGACGCCGTACGCGGCGTTGGCGGCCTCGCCGACGCGGTCGGCGAACTGGCGCTGCAACTGCTCGAGCTGACCGGCGTCGACGGCGATGCCCGCGGCCTCGAGTTCGGCGAGCACGCTCAGCAGCGGCAGTTCGATGTCGCGCAGCAGGGCGGTGGACTCGATGCGCTCGAGTTCGGTGTCGAAGGCGTCGGCGAGGTCGAACACCGCACGGGCGCGCAGCATCGCGGCCTTGGCCACCTCGGTGTCGACGTGGTCCTCGTCGTCGAGCAGCGACAGCTGGGTCTCGCCGGCGTCGTCCACGCGCAGTTCGCGCTTGAGGTAGCGCAGCGACAGGTCGTCCAGGTTGAAGCTGCGCTGGCCGGGCAGGATCAGGTAGGCGGCCAGGGCGGTGTCGCTGGCGAGACCGCCCAGGGTCCAGCCGCGCCCGCGCAGGGCGTGCATGGCGGATTTGGCCTCGTGCAACGCCTTCGGGGTCGCGGGGTCGGCGAGCCAGGCGCCCAGGGCCCGTTCGTCCTCGGGGGTGAGGCCGTGGACGTCGAGGTACGCGCCCTCGCCGTCGGCGGCGGCCAGGGCGATGGCCTGGACGTCGCCGTGGACGGGCGTGCCGGTGCCGATGACCGTAACCCCGTGCCGCACACCGGCGGGCGCGTGCTGGGCCAGCCAGGCCGTCGCCTCACCGGGCAGCAGGGCCGCCCCGCTGATCTCGAAACCGGATTCGGCCTCGGGCTCCACCGGGGACAGCGTGTCGAACAGGCGGTCGCGCAGCACGCGGAACTCGAGCTCGTCGAACAGGCGGTGGATCTTGTCCCGGTCCCAGGGCTGCACGGCCAGCTGATCGGGGGTGTAGGGCAGCGGCACCTGCTTCACCATCTCGGTGAGCTGGCGGTTGAGCAGCACGCTGGACAGGTTGGCGCGCAAGGCATCACCGACCTTGCCCTTCACGGTGTCGACCTTGTCCACCAGGGTGGCCAGATCGCCGAACTCGCGAATCCACTTGGTGGCGGTCTTCTCCCCCACGCCCGGGATGCCGGGCAGATTGTCGCTCGGGTCGCCGCGCAGGGCCGCGAAGTCGGGGTACTGCGCGGGGGTCAGGCCGTACTTGTCCTCCACCGCGGCCGGGGTGAAGCGGGTGAGCTCCGAGACGCCCTTCTTCGGGTACAGCACGGTGACGTCGTCGCCGACCAGCTGCAGCGAATCGCGGTCGCCGGTGACGATCAGCACCCGGAAGCCCTGCGGCACGGCCTGGGTGGTGAGGGTGGCGATGACGTCGTCGGCCTCGTAGCCGTCGATCGCCATGACCGGAATCCCCATCGCGCCCAGCACCTCCTGGGTGACCTCGACCTGCCCGCGGAACTCGTCGGGCGTGGTGGCCCGGTTCGCCTTGTACTCCGGATACGCCTCGGTGCGGAAGGTCTTGCGGCTCACGTCGAACGCCGCCGCCACGTGGGTGGGCTTCTCGTCCCGCAGCAGGTTGATCAGCATGGCCGTGAACCCGTAGACCGCGTTGGTGGTCTGCCCACCGGCGGTTTTGAAGTTCTCGGCGGGCAGCGCGTAGAACGCGCGGTACGCCAGCGAATGCCCGTCCAGCAACAACAGTGTGGGCTGCTCGCCGGAGGTGGAAGCGGACACGGCACTCGGACGCTGATCGGTAGAGGCAGGGGTCACGGCACAGAGTCTAGGGACGTCGACCGACACATGTGGGAAGCGGGCACATAACCCCCGCCCGGCCGGGTCATCCGTGCGCGGACCGCCCGCGAAATCGTGTTTCGCGGGCGCACCGAAATCCGATTTCGCGCGCGCGGCCCTTGCTGATAATCTCGACCGCGCGCACAGCGCACCAAGGGGCGTAGCTCAATTGGCAGAGCAGCGGTCTCCAAAACCGCAGGTTGCAGGTTCAAGTCCTGTCGCCCCTGCACCGACTTCGGGTCGGTCATCCGGTTACCGGATGACCCTCACGACGGATGTTTGGGAGGTAGCAGATAGGTAGA
>NZ_JBEXUS010000227.1:0-3197 GCF_040614455.1 Nocardia sp. NPDC005978 | reverse complement strand
GGCCAGTTCGGCCGATACGCCCCCGCCGGCATTCGGCAGCCGGGCGATTCGCCGCCGAGCGCGCGGCCGGTGGCAGGGGCGCGGGCCGATTTCGGCCGCGTTCGCCGGTGAGCTGCGGCGACCGAGATCCGGACCAGGCATCGGTAGGGTGGCGCGTATGCGGAGTGGGCGACTGATCGCGTTGGTGCTGTTCGTTGTTGCCGCGGTGGTGGCCGGATGCTCGTCGGATTCGGAGCCGAGCGAACCCACCATGGGGGAGTGGCACGGCGGCATCCAGACCCCCGGCACGCCACTCGACATCGGGGTGACCTTCACATCGGACGGGGCCACCATCGACATCCCGGTGCAGGGCTTGGCCGCCGCGCCGCTGAAGGATGTGCGGTCCGAGCCGGACGACGTGCACTGGGCCATCGCGGACGTCCCGGGTGATCCGAAGTTCAAGGGACGCTTCGACTCCGCGAGCGACACGATCATCGGTGACTTCACCCAGGCCGGCCAGAGCTTCGCGCTCACCCTCGAACGCGGCCGGGTCGCGCCGATCGCCCGGCCGCAGGAGCCGAAGCCGCCGTACCCCTATCGGTCCGAGGATGTGAGCTATCGCAACGGCGAGGTGACCATCGCGGGCACGCTCACCGCCCCGCAGGGCTCGGGACCGTTCCCGGCGGTACTGCTGATCAGCGGCAGCGGACCGCAGGACCGCAACGAAGAACTCATGGGGCACAAGCCCTTCCTGCTGCTCGCGGACACCCTCACCCGCGCGGGTTACGCGGTGCTGCGCGTGGACGACCGCGGGGTCGGCGGCACCGGCGGCAAGCTCGACGAGGCGACCTACGACGATCTCACCGCCGATGTCGCGGCGGGCGTGGGCTTCTTGCGCGCTCGCGCCGACATCGACCGTGACCGCGTCGGCCTGTTCGGGCACAGCGAGGGCGGCTACCTCGCGCCCAGGACCGCCGCCCGCCCGGACAGCGGCGTCGCGTTCGTCATCTCCATGGCCGGTCCCGGCGTCTCCGGTCGCGATGTGCTGATCGAGCAGAACAGGGTGATCCTCACCGCGGGCGGGGCGACGCCCGAGGAGGTCGACGCCCAGGTGCGATACGTCACCGAGTGGACCGAGGTGCTCGCGCGCGGCGATCTCGCCGGGGCCAAGCAGGTTCAGTTGCGGCACAACGAGTCCGTGCCCGCCGAACAGCGGCAGTCCGAGGCCGCCCTGGACGCGGTGAACACGAAGTACATGGCGTCGTTCCTGGGCTACGATCCGGCCCCGGACCTGTCCGCACTGCGGGTTCCGGTCTTCGCGTTCTTCGGCGACAAGGACGTGCAGGTCCCGCCAGCGCAGAGCGCCGAGCCCATGCGGGCGCTGCTCGCCGGCACCGATTCGACGGTGAAGATCTACCCGGGTCTCAACCACCTCATGCAGCCCGCCCCGACCGGGCAGGTCACCGAATACGTCACCATCGAGACGACCATCGCGCCCGAGGTGCTGACCGACGTGACCGCCTGGCTGACCCAGCGGTTCCCGCCGAAGAAGTAGCGAAAAGGGCCGGAACTCCGGCTGACCCGGCGATCGTCGGGGGCGTGGCGTTTCATTCACCGCGGGACTCATAGGATGGACCTCATGAGTGCAGCCACGGTCGAGTTGATGGATTACGCCGACGTCATCACCCGCTACGAGCCGGTGCTGGGCATGGAGGTCCACGTCGAACTGGGCACCGCGACCAAGATGTTCTGCGGCTGCCCGACCGAATTCGGCGCCGAGCCCAACACCCAGGTGTGCCCGGTCTGCCTGGGCCTGCCCGGCTCGCTGCCGGTGGTGAACGAGAAGGCGGTCGAATCCGCGATTCGCATCGGCCTGGCGCTGAACTGCTCCATCACCCCGTGGGGGCGGTTCGCGCGCAAGAACTACTTCTACCCGGATCAGCCGAAGAACTACCAGATCAGCCAGTACGACGAGCCCATCGCGACCGACGGCTACCTCGACGTGGTGCTCGACGACGGCGAGATCTTCCGGGTCGAGATCGAGCGCGCGCACATGGAGGAGGACACCGGCAAGTCCACCCACATGGGCGGCGCGACCGGTCGTATTCACGGCGCCTCGCACTCGCTGCTGGACTACAACCGTGCCGGGGTGCCGCTCATCGAGATCGTCACCAAGACCATCGAGGGCGCGGGCGAACGCGCACCCGAGGTGGCCCGCGCGTACGTGACCGCGCTGCGCGAGGTGCTCAAGTCCCTGGACGTCTCCGACGTCAAGATGGAGCAGGGCTCGCTGCGCTGCGACGCCAACGTCTCGCTGATGCCGGTGGGCGCCAAGGAATTCGGCACCCGCACCGAGACCAAGAACGTGAACTCGCTCAAGAGCGTCGAGGTCGCGGTGCGCTACGAGATGCGCCGCCAGGCCGCCGTCCTCGCCGCGGGCGGCACGATCACCATGGAGACCAGGCACTTCCACGAGGCCGACGGCTCCACCTCGGCAGGCCGGCCCAAGGAGTCCGCCGAGGACTACCGCTACTTCCCGGAGCCGGACCTCGAGCCCGTCGCGCCGGACGCGGCCTGGGTCGAAGAGCTGCGCGGCACCATCCCCGAGTACCCGTGGCTGCGCCGCGCGCGCATCCAGGCCGACTGGGGCCTGTCCGACGAGGTGTTCCGCGACCTGGTCAACGCCGACGCGCTGGACCTGATCATCGCTACGGTCGACGCCGGGGCGTCCGTGGACGCCGCTCGGTCCTGGTGGGTCGCCTACCTGACCGAGAAGGCCAAGGGCCTCGAGGTCGCCCTGGACGAGCTGCCCATCACCCCGAAGCAGGTCGCCGACGTGGCCGCGCTGGTCGAGGCGAAGACCATCAACAACAAGACCGCCAAGCAGGTCGTCGACTTCGTCCTGGCCGGCGAGGGCGAGCCCGCCGCGATCATCGAGGCCAAGGGCCTGGGCATGGTCAGCGACGACTCCGCCCTCGAGGCCGAGGTCCAGAAGGCCCTGGCCGCCAACCCCGACATCGCCGAGAAGATCAAGTCCGGCAAGGTCGCCGCGGCCGGCAAGGTCGTCGGCGACGTCATGAAGGCCACCCGCGGCCAGGCCGACGCGGCCCGCGTCCGGGAGCTGGTGCTCGCCGCCTGCGGCGTCTCCTGATTCCCGCCACCGCGTGAGCCCCACGCGGTAGCAGAGCCACCGACTTCGGCGCACGACCAAATGGTCG
>NZ_JBEXUS010000226.1:0-3283 GCF_040614455.1 Nocardia sp. NPDC005978 | reverse complement strand
CTGCCGGTGACTGCGCGGGCGCGGCGGGAGCCTGCGGCGCGGCGGGAGCCGCACCCTGCCCCGCCGAGTCCCCTTGCCGGGCACCGGATTCCGCGAGACCCTCGGCCAGTTCGCTGTCGTTCACCAGCAGATGCGTCGCCCCGAGCACCAGCGCGTGCATCGGGTGATCGGCCACCTGGAACCGGTGCCCGAGATGGTTCTGGAACGCCAGTCGAATGGCGTCGTTGAAGCAGACGTTGCCCGCCAGCAGCACGGTCGAGGTGTCGGCCCCCACCGCCCGCGCGGCCGCCATGACCTCGATGACCACGTTGTCCGCGGCGCGCGCCTGGTGCAGCGCCTCGGGCGTGATGCGCACGCTCACCGATTCGGTGGGCTGTTCGTCGTCACCGTCCACCGCCACGACCAGGCATTCGCGGCCGTCGGAGTAGACGCCGGTGGCCCCGACCGCGGGACCCCGCCCGGGCGCGCGCACGAGCCCGAGTGCCCGCACGTAGCCGGACATGGCCACCGATTCGGGCAGCGGTTCGGCGACGACCCCGAGCTGCTCGACCAGCCGCATGAACTCCTCGACCTTGGCGTCGGGCCAGTCGTCCGGGAACGGCACCGCGACAACGTCCGCCTGACCGCCGAGGTGTTTGACGATCTCGGCCAGCGGATTGTGCAGGCGCGCGCGGAAGACCAGGTCGGCGGGCCAGGTCGCCCCGGCCACCACGATCTGCGGATGCCCGAGGATGTCGCGCACATCGGAGATGGCGATGCCGACGTCCGGGCGCCGGTCCACCCCGGCGGTGTGCAGGCGGCCGGAGGCGTCCGCCAGCAGATAGGCGGGCGGTGTGTAGGTGCCCTCGACCTGGACCGGGCGGATCGGCGCGCCACCGCCGCCGGCGGCGACCGAGACCACGTCCCAGCCGAGATGCACTGCCCCTACTCGAGCTGTCACAGCCATCAGTGTGCCTGCTCGCGCAGCGAAGCGCGCGGCTGCCCGCTCGCAGTGCTCACGCCGCCGTCTTCTTCAAACGCAGCCGGGACCAGGTGAGCAGCGAGAACAGCACGGTGAGCACCACCAGCATGCCGATGTCGAGGTACCAGATGCCGGACTCGTGCTTCCACAGCGCATCGGGCTGCGCGCTGGCGAACAGGTCCCGGATGTTGATGGTGGACGCTCCGGAGGCATACCCCCAGCGAGCCGGGAACAGCCACGAAACCTGTTCCAGCACAACGCGGCCCGTGACCGGGATCATGCCGCCGGCCATGACCAGCTGGCACATGATGGTGACGACCAGCAGCGGCATCACCTGTTCGTTGGACTTGGCCAGGGTGGACAGCAACAGACCCACCACCACGCAGGTGACGGCCGTCAACGCGATGTCGATGTACAGCTCGGCGCTGCCCGCCGACAGCACCACGCCGGGCCCGGGCCGCTTCTTGCCCGCCAGCACGATGCCCATCATGACCGCGGCCTGCAGCAGTGCCGCGAGACTGAACACGACGACCTTGGACATCAGGTACGCGCCCGACCCCAGGCCGACGGCGCGCTCGCGGTAGTAGATGGCGCGCTCGCCCACCAGATCGCGGACGGTCAGCGTCGAGCCCATGAAGCAGGCGCCCAGGATCAGCACCACCAGCAGCTGTTGCGCCTCGCTGCCGCCCGTGTTCACGAACGACCCGTCCGGCATCTGGGTGAAGCCGCCCTTCTGGAAGCCGTTCTTGCCCGGCACCACCAGGGAGAGCCCGCCCAGGACGAACGGCAGGATCAGCAGGAAGGCGAGATACCCGCGATCGGCGAAGATGAGCCGTATCTGCCGGCGCGACAGTGTCGAGAATTGTTTGAAGGAACTCGATTTCGGCGGCTTGGCGCGCTGGCCCTGCTGCACGGCCGGCGGCGCGGGCGCGAAGGCTTGCCGGGAGCGGTAATTGGCGAAGGCGCGGTCGGGATCCTCGGCGACGCGGGCGAAGATCTCGGCCCAGTCGCTGGTGCCGAGGAAGTCGCGCACGCTGCCCGGATGCCCGGCGAACGCGGTCTTGCCGCCCGGCGCCAGCAGCAGCACCTGGTCGCACATGTCAAGGCAGGCAACCGAATGCGTGACCACGATGACCGTGCGCCCGGCGTCGGCCAGCTCGCGCAGCATGGTCATGACCTGACGGTCCAGCGCCGGATCCAGGCCGGAGGTGGGCTCGTCGAGGATGAGCAGCGACGGGCCGGTGAGCAGTTCCATGGCCACCGAGGCGCGTTTGCGCTGACCGCCGGAGAGGCGATCGACGCGGGTGTCGGCGTGCTGGGTGAGCGAAAGCTCGTCCAGCACACCGTCGATGACGCGCTTGCGGTCGGCCTTGGTGGTGTCGGGGGGCAGCCGCAGCTGGGCGGCGAAGCCCAGCGCCTGCTTGACGGTGAGCTGCCGGTGCAGCACGTCGTCCTGCGGCACCATGCCGATGCGGGAGCGCAGCGCTTCGTATTCGGCGTGCAGGCCGCGGCCCTCGAAGGTGACCACGCCTGCCGAGGGCTGGGTGTTGCCCGCGATGAGCTTGGACAGCGTCGATTTGCCCGCGCCCGAGGGCCCGATGAGCGCGGTCAGGGTGCCGCGCCCGGCCTGCAGGTTCACATCGACCAGCAGCTGTTTGTTGCCCTCGACGGTGAAACTGACCCCGTGCACGTGCAGGCCCTGCTCGGCGACCGGCCGCTGCCGGTGGACGAGAGTGCCCTCCTGGACGACGAAGTCGATGTTGCCGATGGTGACGATGTCGCGTTCGCGCAGCGCGGTGCGCTGTTCGCGGCGGCCGTTGACGAAGGTGCCGTTGGCCGAGCCCAGGTCCTCGATCGCCAGATTGCCGCGGTCCGAGACGAGGCGGGCATGACGGCGCGAGGCCAGCGGATCATTGACGACGATCTCGTTGTCGCTGGTCCGGCCGATGTGCAAGCCGTTGGCGGGAATTCGATCCGCGCGTGCGGCGGGACCGGTGCCCGCGCGGGCGCGCACCGGGGGCGTGGCGGCGATGGTCGCCTTGGCCGTCATGTTCAGATTGGCCGGGGCGTCCGGGTGCAAAGGCAGCGGCGCCGAGGGCATTCCAGCCGAGGGCAGCGGATTGGCCGGCGTCGGGGGCCGCTGCACCGGCTGCTGCGCCGAATGCGGCGGGCGCTGCTGCACCGGCTGTTGCGGATGCGCGGGCGTGGGCGGCCGATGCTGGGCCGGGGGCCGGTACTGCGGCTGCTGTGGCGGCCGCTGCTGCGGCTGACCGTGCGACGGTGTCGGCGGCCGCTGGGGCGCCGGCGGCCGGTACTGCGGCG
>NZ_JBEXUS010000225.1:0-3363 GCF_040614455.1 Nocardia sp. NPDC005978 | reverse complement strand
CACGGGTGCGCGGCCCTTTTGTTTGCCATTTGTTTGCGGAATTGACATTGCTGATCGGCAACGTTGCCCGTTCCACCCGAATTATCCCTTTAGACTCCCCCGCATGCCCACGCGCTCCCGGACCCCCGCCCGGCGCCGCTGGCGCAAATTCTTCGCCACCTCGGTCATTGTCGCCACCCTCGCCGTAGCCGGAACCGCGCTGTGGCTCAATAGACAGGAACCCGACCGGGAGACCCCCGCCGCACCCGATCCCACCGGCACGGCCCTGCCCGACGCGCAGCGGGCCCGCGCGGATCTGGACGGGCTCAGCGTCGCCTGGAATCGCAATTGGGAATCCTATGAACGCAATGCCTTCGGCCCCGGCTGGTCCGGGCGCGGCGGCGAGGCGGCGCTCGCGAACGGATGCACGGCCCGCGACGCGGTCCTCAAACGCGACCTCGCGGATGTGCGCCTGGCGGAAAGCAATTCGTGTCTCGTACTGACCGGGACGCTCAACGATCCGTACACCGGCGAACGCCTGCAATACGACCGTTTCAAAGCCTCCAGCATCGAAATCGATCACGTGGTCGCCCTGGGTGACGCCTGGCGTTCGGGCGCCTCGGAATGGGATCGGGAACAGCGCGAGAATTTCGCCAACGACGTCGGCAATCTGCTGGCCGTGCAGAAGCAGGCCAATCAGGACAAAGGCTCGAAGACGCCGGATCAATGGCAGCCGCGGTACGAATACCGGTGCGAATACGCCCGCCGCTGGGTGGCGGTGAAATCTCGCTGGAATCTGAGCGTGCAGCCCACCGAGAAGAGCGCGCTGTTCGAGATGCTGGCCACCTGCTCGCCTCCCACAAATCGGTAACCATCGGTAAGCTGACTCGCCATGGGCACTCCAGAGAGCGATGGCACCCAGATCGAGGTCGTGCGCGTGTTCACCGATGCGGCGGGCCGGTTCGGCAATCCGCTCGGCATCGCGCGCGCGGGCGATGTCGCCGGGGCCGATCATCAGGCGCTGGCGGCGCGGGCGGGGTACAGCGAGACCGTGGTGGTCGAGGATCCGGTCGAACACCGGGCCAGATTGCGCATCTACACCCCCGCGGTCGAACTGCCCTTCGCCGGGCATCCGACCGTGGGCACCGCGTGGTGGCTGGCCATGCTCGGCCACCCGGTGACCGTGATCGACGTCCCCGCCGGACCGGTGGACGTGGTGGCCAATGACGGGCTCACCTGGATCCGGGCCCGCTCGGAATGGACGCCCAAGTTCACATTCCACGAATTCGACGATGCCCAGCTGCTCGAGACCCTGGATCCGGGTGATTTCACCGAGGGCGCGCACTACGCGTGGATGTGGGCCGACGAGACCCACAGCCGGGTCCGGGCGCGCATGTTCGCCCCCGCCCTCGGCGTCCCCGAAGACGAGGCCACCGGTGCGGCCGCGATCGCGCTGACCGCGAAACTGCAACGCGGCCTCCGCATTACACAGGGCCAGGGCTCGCACCTGTTCACCGAATGGGACTCCGACGGCTGGGCGCGACTCGGCGGGCGCGTGGTCGCGGACCATCCGGTCCTGATCTGATCGACATCGTCTGAAAACCTTCCGCGGGGTCGGTATCGGCCCTGGAAAATCGGTTGCCGAACCCGTCGGTGGTCGATGAGATTGTGGATCGCGAGCCGCACCGGATGACGGCCGCGTCCACCATCGGGAAGGAAGCACCGCCGTGTCCACCACCGTCGAGCCCCCGGGCACGCGCGCACCGCGTCGCGCCGGCAGCCGCGAATGGGTCGGCCTGAGCGTGCTCACCCTGGCGTGTCTGGTGTACGCGATGGACCTGACGGTGCTGCATCTGGCGGTGCCGCAGATCAGCGCCCAACTCCAGCCCACCGGACAGCAATTGCTGTGGATCATCGACGTGTACGGCTTCATGGTGGCCGGCCTGCTGATCACCATGGGCACGCTCGGGGACCGGATCGGACGGCGACGACTCCTGCTCATCGGCGCGGCGGCCTTCGGCGCGGTCTCGGTGCTCGCGGCGTTCGCCCCGACGGCCGAAACGCTGATCCTGTGCCGCGCGCTGCTCGGCATCGCGGGCGCCACCGTCGCGCCGTCCACACTGTCGTTGATATTCAACATGTTCGAGGACCCGCGCCAGCGCTCGCTCGCGGTCGGCACCTGGGTCAGCGCCTTCTCCGCGGGCGGCATCGTCGGCCCGATGCTCGGCGGCCTGCTGCTCGAGCACTACTGGTGGGGCTCGGTCTTCCTGCTCGCGGTGCCGGTCATGGTACTGCTGCTGGTGCTCGGACCCCGGGTGCTGCCCGAATTCCGCGATCCCGAGCCGGGCAGGCTCGACCCGGTGAGCGCCGCCCTGAGCGTGCTGACCATGATCGCGCTGGTCTTCGCGATGAAGAAGTTCGCGCAGGACGGCCCGGGCGTGCTGCCGCTGCTGGCCCTGGTGATCGGCTTACCGGCGGGCGCGCTGTTCGTACGACGCCAGCTGACGCGACCGGACCCCATGCTCGATCTCCGGTTGTTCGGCACCGCGCTGTTCCGCACGGCCCTGGCCATCAACGTGATCGCGATCTTCGTGGCCTTCGGGTACTTCCTGTTCGTCGCGCAGTATTTCCAGCTGGTCCTGGGCCTGTCGCCGTTGCACGCGGGCCTGGCCATGGCCCCGTCCAGCGTCGGTTTCATCATCGGGTCCCAGGCCGCGCCGCGCCTCGTGCGGGTGGTGCGCCCGGCCTACCTGATCGGCGGCGGCATGAGCCTGGCCGCACTCGGCCTGGCGCTGATGACGCTGCTGAGCGTGTCCGGTAGCCCGGTCCCGGCTGTGCTGGCCGCGCTGCTCATCGCGCTGGGGCTGGCCCCGGTCTTCGGCATCACCACCGAGCTGATCGTGGGTTCCGCGCCCCCGGAGAAGGCGGGCGCGGCATCGGGGGTCTCCGAGACCGGCGCGGAACTCGGTGGGGCGCTGGGCATCTCGATCCTGGGCAGTCTCAGCATCGCGATCTATCGCGGCGATCTGGCGCAGACCCTGCCACCCGGGGTACCCGACGCGGACCTCGTGCGCGACACCCTGGGCTCGGCGGTAGGGGTGGCGACGACGCTACCCGAGCCGCTGGGTACGGCCGTGCTGGCCGCGGCGCGGGACGCCTTCATGGACGGGGTGCACCTGATCACCGGGATCACCGCCGTGCTGTCGCTGGCGCTGGCGGCGATGGCGCTGGTGCGCCTGCGGCAGGTACCCGCCGGGGAGCTGTCCGCTGCGCACGACTAGCGACCCGGTCCAGGCGCGAAACCGGCCCGCGCTGTCGAACACCGGACAGGTCCCGTGCACGCGCGGGCAGATCGGTAGAGCGTCGGGGGGGGGAAGAGTGTGG
>NZ_JBEXUS010000224.1:0-3387 GCF_040614455.1 Nocardia sp. NPDC005978 | reverse complement strand
AGAAACAGATTTACAAAACCGAGAAAAAAGTAAGTAAGTTGTAAAACTTATTCACAAGAGTTCAAGGAAGAAGAACGAAGCGTAAAAGCTACACACGATTAAGTAGAAAAGAGCGCACGGAGGATGCCTTGGCACTAGGAGCCGAAGAAGGACGTGACAAACGACGAAATGCTACGGGGAGCTGTAAGTAAGCAAAGAGCCGTAGATATCCGAATGGGGGAACCCACCGCTTTTAAAAGGGCGGTACGCGAAAGCGAGGTAACGCAGGGAACTGAAACATCTAAGTACCTGCAGGAAGAGAAAGAAAAATCGATTTCCTAAGTAGCGGCGAGCGAAAGGGAAAGAGCCCAAACCAATATGCTTGCATATTGGGGTTGTAGGACTCTCAGAAAAGCGTATGACAAAGTATAGTAGAACGAGCTGGAAAGTTAGACCGTAGAAGGTAAAAGTCCTGTATACGAAATGCTGAGTTGGCGTGAGAGAGCACCTGAGTACGGCGGAACACGAGGAATTCCGTCGGAATCTACCAGGACCATCTGGTAAGGCTAAATACTACCTAGTGACCGATAGTGAACCAGTACCGTGAGGGAAAGGTGAAAAGAACCCCGGGAGGGGAGTGAAAGAGAACCTGAAACCGTGTGCTTACAAGTAGTCAGAGCCCTTTAGGGGGTGATGGCGTGCCTTTTGTAGAATGAACCGGCGAGTTACTTTATCATGCGAGGTTAAGTGGAAGACATGGAGCCGAAGCGAAAGCGAGTCTTAATAGGGCGAGATAGTATGATGGAGTAGACCCGAAACCAAGTGATCTACCCATGGCCAGGTTGAAGTTTAGGTAACACTGAATGGAGGACCGAACCAGGACACGTTGAAAAGTGTTTGGATGAGCTGTGGGTAGCGGAGAAATTCCAATCGAACTTGGAAATAGCTGGTTCTCTCCGAAATAGCTTTAGGGCTAGCCTCGTTGTGAGTTTACTGGAGGTAGAGCACTGTTTGGACTAGGGGCCCATCCCGGGTTACCGAATTCAGACAAACTCCGAATGCCAGATAAATATCAACGGGAGTCAGACTGCGGGTGATAAGGTTCGTAGTCGAAAGGGAAACAGCCCAGACCGCCAGCTAAGGTCCCAAATTGTATGTTAAGTGGAAAAGGATGTGATGATGCACAGACAACTAGGATGTTAGCTTAGAAGCAGCTATCATTCAAAGAGTGCGTAATAGCTCACTAGTCGAGTGACCCTGCGCCGAAAATGTACCGGGGCTAAAACAATTTACCGAAGCTGTGGATACCTTTATAGGTATGGTAGGAGAGCGTTCTATGTGTGAAGAAGGTATACCGTGAGGAGTGCTGGAACGCATAGAAGTGAGAATGCCGGTATGAGTAGCGAAAGACAGGTGAGAATCCTGTCCACCGTAAGACTAAGGTTTCCAGGGGAAGGCTCGTCCGCCCTGGGTTAGTCGGGACCTAAGGAGAGACCGAAAGGTGTATCCGATGGATAACAGGTTGATATTCCTGTACTAGAGTATGTAGTGATGGAGGGACGCAGTAGGCTAACTAAAGCAGACGAATGGAAGAGTCTGTCTAAGCAGTGAGGTGTGATATGAGTCAAATGCTTATATCTGTAACATTGAGCTGTGATGGGGAGCGAAGTTTAGTAGCGAAGTTAGTGACGTCACACTGCCAAGAAAAGCTTCTAGCGTTTAAACATACTCTACCCGTACCGCAAACCGACACAGGTAGTCGAGGCGAGTAGCCTCAGGTGAGCGAGAGAACTCTCGTTAAGGAACTCGGCAAAATGACCCCGTAACTTCGGGAGAAGGGGTGCTGACTTTAGGTCAGCCGCAGTGAATAGGCCCAAGCAACTGTTTATCAAAAACACAGCTCTCTGCTAAATCGTAAGATGATGTATAGGGGGTGACGCCTGCCCGGTGCTGGAAGGTTAAGAGGAGTGCTTAGCGTAAGCGAAGGTATGAATTGAAGCCCCAGTAAACGGCGGCCGTAACTATAACGGTCCTAAGGTAGCGAAATTCCTTGTCGGGTAAGTTCCGACCCGCACGAAAGGCGTAATGATTTGGGCACTGTCTCAACGAGAGACTCGGTGAAATTTTAGTACCTGTGAAGATGCAGGTTACCCGCGACAGGACGGAAAGACCCCATGGAGCTTTACTGCAGTTTGATATTGAGTGTCTGTACCACATGTACAGGATAGGTAGGAGTCTATGAGATCGGGACGCCAGTTTCGAAGGAGACGTTGTTGGGATACTACCCTTGTGTTATGGCCACTCTAACCCGGATAGGTTATCCCTATCGGAGACAGTGTCTGACGGGCAGTTTGACTGGGGCGGTCGCCTCCTAAAAGGTAACGGAGGCGCCCAAAGGTTCCCTCAGAATGGTTGGAAATCATTCGCAGAGTGTAAAGGTATAAGGGAGCTTGACTGCGAGAGCTACAACTCGAGCAGGGACGAAAGTCGGGCTTAGTGATCCGGTGGTTCCGTATGGAAGGGCCATCGCTCAACGGATAAAAGCTACCCTGGGGATAACAGGCTTATCTCCCCCAAGAGTTCACATCGACGGGGAGGTTTGGCACCTCGATGTCGGCTCGTCGCATCCTGGGGCTGTAGTCGGTCCCAAGGGTTGGGCTGTTCGCCCATTAAAGCGGCACGCGAGCTGGGTTCAGAACGTCGTGAGACAGTTCGGTCCCTATCCGTCGCGGGCGTAGGAAATTTGAGAGGATCTGCTCCTAGTACGAGAGGACCAGAGTGGACTTACCGCTGGTGTACCAGTTGTCTTGCCAAAGGCATCGCTGGGTAGCTATGTAGGGACGGGATAAACGCTGAAAGCATCTAAGTGTGAAACCCACCTCAAGATGAGATTTCCCATGATTTTATATCAGTAAGAGCCCTGAGAGATGATCAGGTAGATAGGTTAGAAGTGGAAGTGTGGCGACACATGTAGCGGACTAATACTAATAGCTCGAGGACTTATCCAAAGTAACTGAGGATACGAAGCGCGAGGTTTACTTGGTATTTGATAGATATTCAATTTTGAGTAGGTATTACTCAGAGTTAAGTGACGATAGCCTAGGAGATACACCTGTACCCATGCCGAACACAGTAGTTAAGCCCTAGAACGCCGGAAGTAGTTGGGGGTTGCCCCCTGTGAGATATGGAAGTCGCTTAGCAAGGATAGGAAGTAGAGATACTTCCTTTTTGGGAGTTTAGCTCAGCTGGGAGAGCATCTGCCTTACAAGCAGAGGGTCAGCGGTTCGATCCCGTTAACTCCCATAGGTCCCGTAGTGTAGCGGTTATCACGTCGCCCTGTCACGGCGAAGATCGCGGGTTCGATTCCCGTCGGGACCGTTTAAGATAACGGAAGTTATTTTAGACTCG
>NZ_JBEXUS010000223.1:0-3783 GCF_040614455.1 Nocardia sp. NPDC005978 | reverse complement strand
GACGTGGTCGGCGCAGGCAAGACCCCGGTCGTGGACACCTGGTGGCAGACCGAGACCGGCGCGATCATGATCTCCCCGCTGCCCGGCGTCACCGCTACGAAACCGGGCGCGGCCATGACCCCGCTGCCCGGCATCTCGGCCACGGTGGTGGACGAAGAAGGCAATGTGGTGCAGCTGGGGGAGACCGAGGCGAACGGCTACCTGGTGCTGGATCAGCCGTGGCCCTCGATGCTGCGCGGGATCTGGGGCGACAACGACCGCTACCGCGAAACCTATTGGCAGCGTTACGCCGAGCAGGGCTGGTACTTCGCCGGCGACGGCGCCAAACTCGACACCGACGGCGACCTGTGGGTGCTGGGCCGCGTCGACGACGTCATGAACGTCTCGGGCCACCGCATCTCCACGGCGGAAGTCGAATCCGCTCTGGTCGGCCATTCGGGTGTGGCCGAAGCGGCGGTGGTCGGCGCGTCGGACGACACCACGGGGCAGGGCATCGTCGCCTTCGTCATCCTCACCGCCGAGGCGAAGGACACCGGTGAGGATCTGGTCGCCGAACTCAAAGCCGAAGTCTCGAAAGAGATTTCACCGATCGCCCGGCCCCGGGAGATCCATGTGGTCCCGGAGCTGCCCAAGACCCGCTCGGGCAAGATCATGCGCCGGCTGCTGCGCGATGTGGCCGAGGGCCGCGAACTGGGTGACACCTCGACCCTGGTCGACCCCAACGTCTTCGAGGCCATTCGCGCCGGCAAGGCGTAACCCGCGCCTCGCACACTCGGCCCCCGCGACGACCGGTCCCGGGGGCCGAGCCGTGTCCGGACCCGGCGGCCGGGGTCTTCGGTGCCCGAACTGACCGTTAGAATTGCGTAAGGTGTGCCGGGAAGTCTGGTCGGCATGCGGTATGCGCCGACCCCTCGATGGTGAGACGCACTCCGCTGGTTCTGTCGACCGAAAGACCAGAAAGGCGCGCCCTTGATCGTTCAGCTGCGCTCGGAACTGTCCCGCTATCTCCGCACCGAAACCGTCGGCGGCACACTGCTTCTCATCGCCGCCGCGGCCGCCGTGCTGTGGGTGAACTCGCCCTGGGAGGCGAGCTACACGGCCATGATCGGCACCCACCTCGACATTCCGGCGCTGCACCTGAACCTCACCCTGGCCGACTGGACCAAGGACGGCCTGCTCGCCATCTTCTTCTTCGTCGCCGGGCTCGAACTCAAACGCGAACTGGTCGTCGGCGAACTCGCGGACCGCAAACGCGCCACCCTGCCCATCGTCGCCGCCGCGGGCGGCGTCCTCCTGCCCGCGCTCATCGCCATGACCGTGGGCTGGGGCGTGCCGGGCATGGATCGCGGATGGGCCATCCCGGTCGCCACCGACATCGCCTTCGCGCTGGGCGTACTGGCGCTGACCGGATCCCGCATCCCGGCCGGCGCGCGGGTGTTCCTGTTGAGCCTGGCCGTGGTCGACGATCTCATCGCCATCGTTCTCATCGCGGCCCTGTTCACCACCACGCTGAAGATGCTGTGGCTGCTGATCGCGGTGCTGTGCCTGCTGTGCTGGTTCCTGGCCCAGCGCAAACGGCTCGGCAACCCGATCATCTACGTGCCCCTGGCACTGGTCACCTGGTACGCGCTGCACGAGGCGGGCATCCACCCGACCCTGGCGGGCGTGGCCTGCGGCCTGCTCACCCGGGTCCGCCCCGATGACGACGAGGACGAGCACGACGTACCCGCGGCGAAATTGGAACATTTGTTCCAGCCCATTTCCGCCGGAATCTGCGTTCCGTTGTTCGCGCTGTTCGCATCGGGTGTGCCGCTGGATTCGCAGGTGTTCTCCCAGCTGTTCACCAACCGGCTGTCGCTCGCCATCATGGCCGGCCTGCTGATCGGGAAAACGCTCGGAATCTTCGGATCCGCTTGGCTCGCGGTGCGTCTGGGTATTGCCGAAAAGCCGGGTGATCTCGAATACCGGGACATGTTCGCCCTGTCGGTACTAGGTGCGATCGGGTTCACGGTTAGCCTCTTGGTGGCAGAACTCGCACTGGCGGACGTCGGCGACGGCTCCGCGGTCGAACTCGCGAAAGCGGCGGTGTTGCTGACATCATTGGCGGCTTCCCTGGCAGGTTCGGCGCTACTGTTGCGTCGTGGCCGTGCCCACCAGGCGCGACGTGACGAGCGGGCACTGCAAGGACAAGAGGACTTGACCGGATAGGTCCGGGACATGGAGAAGGGTCGAGCAATTGAGTTTCAACCAGGGCGGTAACGGGCGAGACGGGAACCCCCGCACCATCACCTCGATTCCGCTGTCCGATGTCGATGTGCACGAAGCGGCGACCATCGGCACGCTGGTTCGCGACGCGACCGAACAGATGTCGACACTGGTGCGCGCGGAAGTGGAACTCGCCAAGGCCGAGGTCACCGGCGAGGTCAAGAAGGGCCTGCAGGGCAGTGTCTTCTTCATCGCGGCGCTGACCATTCTGCTTTTCAGCTCGTTCTTCTTTTTCTTCTTCCTCGCCGAATTGCTGGACGTGTGGGTGTACCGCTGGCTGGCGTTCCTCATCGTCTTCCTGTCGATGATCGTGGCCACCGCGGCGCTCGGGTTCCTCGGCTACCTCAAGGTGAAGCGCCTGCGCGCACCGGAGAAGACCATCGAGTCGCTGAAAGAGGTGAAGACCGTGCTGCCCAGCGGTTTCGGGTCCGGCGGCGACCACCCGGCGAGCACTTCCGCCCAGCTCGGAACACCGAGGTACTAGACCTTCGATTAGTCTCCTTCGGCGTGTCGTCGAATTCGCCCCCGGATCCGTCCGCTGTCCGCTACGACGGACCGTGGACCCATCGGGATGTGCATGCCAACGGCATTCGCTTCCACGTCGTGGAGGCCGTGCCCGCGGGCGGGACGGCCTTCGCCGATCCCGACACCCCGCTGGTCGTGCTGCTGCACGGCTTCGGGGATTTCTGGTGGTCGTGGCGCCACCAGCTGACCGGACTGGCCGAACGCGGATTCCGGGCGGTCGCGGTGGACCTGCGCGGGTACGGCGACACCGACAAGCCGCCGCGCGGCTACGACGGCTGGACCCTGGCCGGGGACATCGCCGGGCTGATCCGCGCGCTCGGGCATTCGGACGCCACCCTGGTCGGGCACGCCGAAGGCGGTCTGGTGTGCTGGGCCACCGCGGTGCTGCATCCGCGCCTGGTCAGTTCCATCGCGCTGGTGAGCTCACCGCATCCGGTGGCGCTCAAGCGCGCGGTGCTGCGCGATCGCGGGCAGCGCGCCACCTGGCTGCCGAACTTCCTGCGGTATCAGATACCGCGCTACGCGGAGAACCTCATCACCGTCGACAACGGCGCGGAGATCGAGGCGCTGCTGCGCCGGCACGCGGGCCAACGCTGGTCCGGCACCGAGGAATTCGCCGACACCGCGCAGCGCATGCGCACCGCGATCCGGATTCCGGGAGCGGCGCACTGTGCGCTGGAGTATCAGCGCTGGGCCTTCCGCAGCCAATGGCGGCCCGACGGCAAGCGTTTCATGTCCACCATGCGGGAGCCGGTAACCATTCCGGTGCTGTCGCTGTACGGCGACCGGGACCGCTACATCCTCGCGCGCACCATCCGGCGCGGCTACGAGCTGTCGCCGAACCGGCGCATGGTGGCCATCCCCGAGGCCGGGCACTACGCCCACCAGGAGAATCCGGACGTCGTCACCGCGGAGCTGGCCAAGCTCCTGGCGTGAAGGGCTCCGAAAACACTTGGCCGCGAACGCGGAACGGGCCGCCCCCCTAGCGGCCGC
>NZ_JBEXUS010000222.1:0-3866 GCF_040614455.1 Nocardia sp. NPDC005978 | reverse complement strand
CCCCGATCCGGACTACGGATCGGGGGCCGCCCACGTGCTCGTGCCGGGTCACCCCGGCGCGAAACCCCTTGCGGGGTGCTGTTTCTAGCGCTCGACGATCGCGACGACGCCCTGGCCGCCCGCGGCGCAGATGGAGACCAGTGCCCGGCCGCCGCCCTTCTCCGCCAGCATCTTCGCGGTGGAGGCGATGATGCGGCCGCCGGTGGCGGCGAACGGGTGGCCCGCGGCGAGCGAGGAGCCGTTGATGTTGAGCTTGCTGCGGTCGATGGAACCCAGCGCGCCGTCCAGGCCCAGGCGCTCCTTGCAGTACGCGTCGGACTCCCAGCCCTGCAGGGTCGCGAGCACCACGGAGGCGAAGGCCTCGTGGATCTCGTAGTAGTCGAAGTCCTGCAGCGTCAGGCCGTTGCGGGCCAGCATGCGCGGCACCGCGTAGGTCGGGGCCATCAGCAGGCCGTCGGGGCCGTGGATGTAGTCGACCGCGGCGACCTCGGAGTCCACCAGGTAGGCCAGCGGCGAGAGGTTGCGCGCGGCGGCCCACTCGTCGGTGGACAGCAGCACCGCGGACGCGCCGTCAGTGAGCGGGGTGGAGTTGCCCGCGGTCATGGTGGCGTCGCCCAGCTTCACGCCGAAGACCGGCTTGAGGGTCGACAGCTTCTCGATGGTCGAGCCCGGACGCAGGTTGTCGTCGCGGGTCAGCCCGAGGAACGGGGTGATGAGGTCGTCGAAGAAGCCGCGGTCGTAGGCGGCGGCCATGTTCTTGTGCGAGAGGTAGGCCAGCTCGTCCTGCGCGTCGCGGGCGATGCCGAATTCCTTGGCGGTGATGGCGGCGTGCTCACCCATGGAGAGACCGGTGCGCGGCTCGGCGTTGCGCGGGATCTCGATGCCGACCATGGACGGGCGCAGGCGGCCGACCAGCTTGGCGTAGTCCTTGTTGTTCTTGGCGCGGTTGGCGTCGAGCATCCACTCGCGCATGGACTCGCTCACGCCGATGGGGGCGTCCGAGGTGGTGTCGGTGCCGCCGCCGATGCCGGATTCGAAGCGGCCCAGCGCGATTCCGTCGGCGACGGTCTGGATGGACTGCAGGCCGGTGCCGCAGGCGAGCTGCAGGTCGTGCGCGGGGGTGTACGGGGACAGGGTGGAGCCGAGCACGCTCTCGCGGATCATGCCGTGCTCGCCGACGCGCTTGAGGACCGCGCCGCCGACGACCATGCCCAGGCGCTCGCCCTGCAGCCCGAAGCGGCTGACGAGGCCGTTCAGCGCCGCGGTGAACATGTCCTGGTTGGAGGCGTGCGCGTACTTGCCGTCGGAGCGGGCGAACGGGATCCGGTTACCGCCGAGGATCGCGACAGGCTTGGCCTGCTTGGCGGTCTTGGCCGCGGGCTTCGCCGAACGGGCTTTGGTGGTCACTCGAGTCTCCAGTGTCTCGTCGGGTGGATTTCCGCACTCGCACGGTCCCGCGGGACCGGCAGCAGTCGGTTTACATTAAACTTACTCTGGAGTAAGTTAGTTTGTCGACACCGTACCCCGCAAATGTGCGCAACACCGCCCCCGGGGCCTGGACAAGAGAAGGTAGGAACAGTGGCAGCCAGCAAGAGCAAGGGCGCTCCCAACCTGTACGGATCTTTCATTCACTCCGCGCCCGGCGCGTTCCTGGCGAGCAAGCTCGGGCTGCCGCAGCCGGAGAGCCTGCGCCGCTACGTCGCGGGCCAGCCGGCCCTGCCGGGTCCGGTGCTGATCGGCGGCAAGGGCCGCGTCGCGGACGCCGCCCGGAACCTGCTCTCGGCGGACTACACCTTCGTCGACTCGGTCACCCAGGGCGTGAAGTTCGGCGGACTCGTGTTCGACGCCACCGGCATCCGCACCATCGAGGAGCTGCAGCAGCTGTTCGAGTTCTTCCAGCCCGCGCTGCGCAGCCTGGCCGGCTCCGGCCGCGTCGTGGTCATCGGCACCACCCCCGAGCTGACCGCCTCGGTCGACGAGCAGATCGCCCAGCGCGCGCTCGAGGGCTTCAGCCGTTCCATCGCCAAGGAGCTGCTCAAGGGCTCCACCGGCAACCTGGTCTACGTGCACCCGGAGGCCGCCGCGACCGCCACCGGCGTGGAGTCCACCCTGCGCTTCCTGCTCTCGGCCAAGTCCGCGTTCGTCGACGGCCAGGTCTTCCGCGTCGGCAAGGATGACGCGACCGCCCCCGCCAGCTGGGACAAGCCGCTCGAGGGCAAGGTCGCGGTCGTGACCGGCGCGGCCCGCGGCATCGGCGCCACCATCGCCGAGGTCTTCGCCCGTGACGGGGCCACCGTCATCGTCGCCGATATCCCGGCCGCCGGTGAGGCGCTGTCCGAGACCGCCAACAAGGTCGGCGCGACCGCCCTGGCGCTGGACGTCACCGCCCCCGACGCCGCCGAGAAGCTGGCCGCCTTCGCGACCGAGCGCTTCGGCGGCATCGACATCGTCGTGCACAACGCCGGCATCACCCGCGACAAGCTGCTCGCGAACATGGACGAGGGCCGCTGGAACTCGGTCATCAACGTGAACCTGGCTGCGCCGCACCGCATCACCGAGGGCCTGGTCGCCTCCGGCGCGCTGCGTTCGGGCGGTCGCGTCATCGACGTGTCCTCCATCGCGGGCATCGCGGGCAACCGCGGTCAGACCAACTACGGCGCTTCCAAGGCCGGTGTCATCGGCATGGTCAACGCCGAGGCCCCGAAGCTGGCCGAGAAGGGCATCACCATCAACGCCGTCGCGCCGGGCTTCATCGAGACCGCCATGACCGCCGCGATCCCGCTCGCCACCCGCGAGGCCGGTCGCCTGATGAGCTCGCTGCTGCAGGGCGGTCAGACCGTCGACGTCGCCGAGACCATCGCGTACTTCGCCTCCCCGGCGTCGAACGCGGTGAGCGGCAACATCGTTCGCGTCTGCGGCCAGAGCCTGATCGGCGCGTGATGAGCCAGACCATCACGCTCGGCGAGGTGCCGAAGAACTCCAGCCTTTTCGTCAAGGCCGCGCTCGGCGCGGTCCCGGTGCCCGGCCTGTCCAACCGGCCCTCGACCCTGCCCGACCGGGTCGTGCGGCTGGAGGGCTTCAAGGTCGATCCGAATCACCTTGCCGCCTACTGCAAGGCCACCGGCCTGCGTTTCAACGATTCGCTGCCGCTGACCTACCCGTTCGTGCTCAGCTTCCCGCTGGCCATGCAGCTGGTCGTCGCCCGCGACTTCCCGTTCGTGGCGGTCGGCGCGGTGCACGCGAAGAACACCATCGAGCGCACCCGCGAGATCTCGGTCTCCGAGCCGCTCGACTTCCAGACCCATATCGAGAACCTGCGCGAGCACCCCAAAGGTCTGATGGTGGACGCGATCACCGAGGTGAACGTGGGCCGGGAACTGGTGTGGCGGCAGGTCACCACCTTCCTGCACCAGCAGCGGACCTCGCTGTCCGGCGGGCCCAAGCCCGAGCCCGTCCCGGACGAGGTGCCGCCGCCGCCACTGCGCTCGCTGCGGGTCGATCAGAAGACGATCACCCGGTACGCCGGGGCCTCGGGTGACCACAACCCGATCCACACCTCGGGGCTGGGCGCCAAGGCCTTCGGTTTCCCGAAGCCGATCGCGCACGGCATGTGGTCCGCGGCCAACATCCTGTCCAATCTCGAGGGCCGGATTCCCGAAAAGACCACCTACGAGGTCAAATTCGGCAAGCCGATCTTCCTGCCGTCCACGGTCAACGTGTACGCGGACAAGGTCGAGGGCGGCTGGGACCTGGCGCTGCGCAACCCCAAGAAGGGGTTCCCGCACCTGACCGCCACCATTCGCTGACCGATCGCCGCGCCGGGGGGGCCCACACCCCCCCCCCACGAAGGAAGAGCGAGGGGTGGG
>NZ_JBEXUS010000221.1:0-3976 GCF_040614455.1 Nocardia sp. NPDC005978 | reverse complement strand
GCCCGCTGTCCAGGACAGCGGGCGCGAGTGCGTTCCGAGCGAGCGCTACTCCTCCGGCTCGTTCTCCAGGGTCTGCTTGAGCGCCTCGATCAGGTTCGGCGCGAGGTTCGGCGCCGTGCGCAGGTCGAGGTCGCCGAACGGGTCCTCCTCGTCCTCGGCCGGACGCACCTGCAGCAGCGACAGCGAGGTCCCGTCCCGCAGGACGCCCGCGTACAGCCGGGCGTCGCGCCGCCCGGGGTGGGCGACCGCGGCGCGGCGGCCCGCGTCGTCGGCGGCGTCGGGGTCCGCGAGCAGCGGGGCGATCGCGTCGTCGAGGGTCTGCTCGGCGGCCGGGGGCAGCACCACGATCTGCTGCACCAGCACGCAGCCCTCGACCGCCATCGGCCAGCTGGTGGTCCCGAGGAATTCGTCCAGCGCGCGCGGATGATCACCGGAGATGTCCTCCGGGAACGGATCCTGCGCGATGGGAGTCAGCGCGCCCTCGGCGTCGAGCTGATCGAGCAGCGCCGGTTCGGCCGCCACCAGATCGGCGGTGGGCACCAGCGCGAACATCTGCGGCGGCCGGTCCCACCCTTCACCGTCGGCGTATTCGGCGATCTCACGAATACACCGGTACAGGGCGGACGCGGCCCACTGCTCAGGGTTCACCCGGCAATCCTCCCAAGCCTGCGGCCCCGCCCCCACACCGGGGTTTGCCGCCGTCCGGCCATCGCGAGTCGATCTTTCCCGCCTCCGCGCGGACAGTCATGTGAGGTGTTCGGCCCGCGGGCGGGCGATTTACGTAGAGTGGGGCGCGAAAGGTCCCCTGGGACCGACTCGCATCATCGGACTGCGCTGCCCCGGTCGGTATTTCCGGCGCGGGCTCGCCGGACCCTGGGAGAGTGGCATCGTGGGCATGCGCCCCCCGACAGGCTTACCTTCGCTGTCACGCCGCAGCCGTGTGCTGTTGGTGACGGCTCTGGCGCTGGCGGCACTACTACTGGTCGGGCCTCGACTCACCGACGCCTATACGAACTGGCTCTGGTTCGGGGAGGTGGGTTTCCGGGGCGTGTACCACCGGGTCCTGCTCACCCGGGTCCTGCTGTTCCTGGCGGTGACGGTCGTCGTGGCCGCGATCATCTGGCTCGCCCTGCTGCTGGCATATCGTTCCCGCCCGGTCTTCGTGCCGGTGACCGGACCGGGTGATCCCATCGCCCGCTATCGCACCACCGTCATGAGCCGGCTGCGGCTGTTCGGCATCGGGATTCCGCTGCTGATCGGCTTGCTGTCCGGGCTGGTGGCACAGGGCAACTGGGCCACGGTGCAGTTGTTCCTGCACGGTGGTTCGTTCGGTGTGCGGGACCCGCAGTTCAATCTGGACGTCGGCTTCTACGCCTTCGATCTGCCGTTCTACCGCATGGTCCTGAACTGGCTGTTCGTCGCCGTGGTGATCGCGTTCTTCGCGAATCTGGTAACGCACTACGTCTTCGGCGGGCTGCGCCTGGCCGGGCGCGAGGGCACGCTGAGCACCGCGGCCCGGGTGCAGCTGGCCGTGCTGGCCGGAATGTTCGTGCTGCTCAAGGCGGTCGCGTACTGGTTCGACCGGTACGCGCTGCTGTCGAGTCAGCGCAAGGAGCCCACCTTCACCGGTGGTTCGTACACCGACATCAACGCGGTGCTGCCCGCGAAGCTGATCCTGCTCTCGATCGCGGTCATCTGCGCGCTGGCGTTCTTCGCCGGAATCGTGCTGCGCGATCTGCGGGTTCCGGCCATGGCGGCGGCGCTGCTGGTGCTGTCGTCGGTACTGGTCGGCGCGGTGTGGCCGCTGCTGGTCGAGCAGTTCTCGGTGCGCCCGAACGCGGCCACCAAGGAGAGCGCCTATATCGAGCGCAACATCGAGGCCACGAGGCAGGCGTACGGGCTCACCGATGACAAGGTCGAGTACGTGCCGTACGGCGGTGTGGGACAGGCGACCACGCCCGGCGGCAAGGTCGCGGTCGCGGACTCCGAGACCATCAAGAACATCCGCCTGCTCGATCCGAACCTCATGACCCAGACGTTCGTGCAGCGCAATCAGCAGCTGCAGAACTTCTACGGTTTCCCGGATCCGCTGGACATCGACCGCTACACGATCAACGGCGAGGTGCGCGACTTCATCGTCGCCGCACGTGAACTGGTGCCGCAGAACCTCTCCGGCAACCAGACGGACTGGATCAACAAGCACACCGTCTTCACGCACGGCAACGGCTTCGTGGCGGCCCCGGCCAATCAGGTCAACGCCGCTCCGCCGAAGGAGGACAAGCAGGCCCAGCAGGCGGCCGGCAGCGAGTCCGGCGGCGGCTACGGCTATCCGGTCTTCAAGATCGGTGATCTGGACACGGTCAGCGACACCTTCATTCCGAAGGACCGCCAGGCGATCCCGGTGAACGAGCCGCGTATCTACTACGGCGAGCTCATCGCCAAGTCCGATACCGACTACGCGATCGTCGGCGCCAACGGCCAGGCCCCGCGCGAGTACGACACGCCCACCGCGCAGAACACCTACACCGGCAAGGGCGGCGTGGCGATCGGGAACTGGTTCAACCGGTTCGCGTTCGCGGCCAAGTACGCCGAGCGGAACATCCTGTTCTCCGGCGCCATCGGACCCGATTCGAAGATCATCTTCAATCGCAGCCCGAAGCAGCGCGTCGAGCAGGTGGCTCCGTGGCTCACCACGGACGGCGACATCTACCCGGCGGTGGTCGACGGTCGCATCCAGTGGATCGTGGACGCCTACACCACGCTCGACAACTTCCCGTACTCCCAGCGCACCTCGCTCGACGGCGTGGTGGAGGACAGCATCGACCAGACCACCGGCCGGCTGCTGCCGCGCAAGGAGGTGTCCTACATCCGGAACTCGGTGAAGGCCACGGTCGACGCGTACGACGGCACCGTCACGCTCTACGAGACGGACAAGAACGACCCGGTGCTCAAGGCGTGGATGGGCGTGTTCCCCAACGCCGTTCAGCCCGAGAGCGCCATCTCCGACGAACTGCGGTCGCACTTCCGCTACCCGGAGGACCTGTTCAAGGTCCAGCGCGAGATGCTCTCGAAGTACCACGTGAACGATCCGCGTGAGTTCTTCACCAACAACGCCTTCTGGTCGGTCCCCAACGATCCGACCGCCGAGGGCGCGGGCGCGGGTGCGCATCAGCCGCCGTACTACGTGCTGCTGGGCAACACCAAGTCCGGGAAGCCGCAGTTCACGCTGACCGGTGCGATGGTGGGCTACAAGCGCCAGTTCCTGTCGGCCTACATCCAGGCCAACTCCGATCCCGAGAACTACGGCAAGCTCACGATTCTGCGATTGCCCAACGACTCGCAGACGCCGGGCCCGGGTCAGACGCAGACCTCGATGACCACCGACGGCGAAGTGTCACAGGCCAGGAATCTGCTCACCACGGGCAACACCAACAAGATCAGGTTCGGCAACCTGCTCACCCTGCCCGTGGGCGACGGCGGCATCCTGTACGTCGAACCCTGGTATCTGGAACGCAATTCGGCGGGTTCGAACGCGCCGTCCTTCCCGCAGCTGGTGAAGGTGCTGGCCAGCTATCAGGACAAGGTCGGCATGGGCGCCACCGTCAAGGAGGCCCTGGACAAGGTGCTGCCCGGCAGCGGCAGCGCGGCGACCGATCAACCGGGGCAGGTGGTCGTCCCGCCCAATCAGGGGACCACGCCGCCGAACAACAACGGCGGTACGGCCCCGGCGCCAGGCAAGGAAGCGGCCATCAAACAGATCGACGATGCGCTCAAGACCGTGAGTGACGCGCAGCGGTCCGGCGATCTGGGCGAGTTGGGTAAGGCGCTGGAGAGTCTGCAGCGCGCGGTCGACGCCTACGAGAAGGCGGGCGGCTGATACCCGGGCTCTCGCTCGCTACCCGCTGAGCGAGAGCCGCACGCACGACCCCGGGACCCGCGGGCCCCGGCGGGACAACGAAAAGCGCTGCCGTCGAAC
>NZ_JBEXUS010000220.1:0-4130 GCF_040614455.1 Nocardia sp. NPDC005978 | reverse complement strand
GGCATCGGCCGCGCCGCGGGCGGCGGCGTCGGCGGTGGCCGCGGCGTCGCTCACCTTCTTGTACTGGCTCAGTTGATTGTTCGTGCGCGCGGCGACCAGGTCCACGACCGACATCTGATCGAGCATCTGCTGCGGGGAATCGCTGACCAGCAGCGAGGTGAGCTGATTGGTGCGGCTGCCCATGAGCGCGGCGGTGGCGGCCCGATCGATCGCGGGCTGGAAGCGTTTGATCTCGTTGCGCGCGGCGTCGAGCACCCCGGCCGCGTCGGCGGCGGCGGTGTCGGCGACCTCGGCGGCGGCGACCTTGGTGTCGAGATCGGTCTGCGCGTTCAGCGCGGCCTGATTGAGCTGCTCGGACTGGCGAGACAGGTCGATCAATCGCTGTACGGCGTCACCCGCGGTGGTGGGCGCGGCCACCGGATCCGCGACGACGGGCCCGGCCGCGGCGCTCCCGATCACGAGGGCGCCCACCGTGAGGGCTCCACCCACCAGTTGTCTGGTGCGTTGCTTCCGCTGCTGCGCTGCCACCGTCGGCATGTCCCGTTCTCTTGCCCCAAGCCGGAAAAGAAGGTCTCGATAAGATTACGAAACAGCGGCCGCATATGTCCAGCAGGCCACGGAACCATTACGGCCGCCGCTTCGTCCGCAGGTCACAGACCTGCGGTTGGTACTAGATCCGGCGGGCGCCGTCGAACGGCATGGACGAGATCGGGGCGACCTTGACCGGCTGACCCGAGGTCGAGGCGTGCACGACGTTGCCGTCGCCCACGTAGATCCCGGTGTGGCCGCCGCCGTAGAACGACACCACGTCGCCGGGCTCGAGCGCGTCGGCGGACACGGGGTAACCGGCGTTGAGCTGCTCATAGCTGGTGCGCGGCAGCTCGATTCCGGCCTGCGCGTACGACCACTTGACCAGACCGGAGCAGTCGAAGGCGTTCGGGCCGGTGGCGCCGTACACGTACGGCGAGCCGATTCGGCTCATCGCGGCGTTGACCACTTCCTGGCGCGGGCTCACCTGGGGAGCGGCCGGGGCGGCGGGGACGCCGGGGATCTCGACGCCGGGGATGGCGGGGATGGTGACCGGAATCGACTCGGGCACACCGGGGATGCCCGGGGGCAGCTGGACCGCGTCCGGGACATCGAACGTGCCGACGCCGGGGATCGTGACCGGCTGCGCCGAGGCGGGCGTAGCGGGCAGCAGCAGCGCGCTCAGCGTGGCAGCGCCGACGGCGCCGGCCGAGAGGGCCCGCTTGACGGTGTTGGTCGCCATGGTGAGGTACTTCCAATCTGCCCCGCGACGCCGCACCGGTTTGGTGGGTCGGACTCCGCGAGGTCTCAGGAAGATTACGAGCCGATAACGGTGCTTTGTAAAGCCGCGACCAACGCCGGGTGGCCTGGAATTGTTAGGCGCCGTCATTTCGCTGCGACAAACGTCACAGCAATCACGAAAAGATAACAACGCCCGAATTGCCAGGAGCGTCCGAACCGCTACCCGTCGGTAAGTTACCGGGCTCGGCAACCCCTCCTTGCAGGCACGATCTCCTATAACAGCAGTTCAGCGCTGCCGTGCATAATCAGGCCCTGACCGGGCGACTTGCCATCCGGACCGAGGCGGGCCCTCTCAGACAGCACTCACCCGCCATCGTCGTCGCGATTGCACCACACCCGTCGGTACTCATACACTTTCCGAATCAATGTGACCCTGGTCACAAACTGGCATATTTTCGCAATCCGGGGATTGCATCTCGAGAATCTCGAGCAGATAAACGGACATTTCCCGGATTCGTCCCGGGCGGCGAGGCGCGGCCCGAACCGCCGCGCTGACCGGCCGGAGAAGTATCGCCGCTGGTAGCGGCGGGACGGGTGCCGGGTGTCGTACCCCCGCCCTACGATTTCGGCTCGTGCCGGAACAGTTGGCCTTCGACGAGCTCGAAACCCCGCTCTACGCGACCACTTTCGTGATCGTGGACCTCGAAACCACCGGGACCAGCCCGGATGGGGACGCCATCACCGAGATCGGTGCGGTGAAGGTGCGCGGGGGCGAAGTGCTGGGCGAGTTCGCGACCCTGGTCAATCCCGGCCGGGCGATCACCCCGCAGATCGTGCAGATCACCGGAATCACCACCGCCATGGTTTACGACGCGCCCCGGATCGAGCAGGTGCTGCCCGGATTCCTGGAGTTCGCGTCCGGATGCGTGCTGGTGGCGCACAACGCCCGTTTCGACACCGGGTTCCTGCGGGCCGCCGCGGCGCGGATGCAGGTGCCCTGGCCCGCTTTTCAGGTGCTGTGCACGGTGCAGCTGGCCCGGCGGGTCCTCGGGCGCGACGAGGCGCCCTCGGTGAAGCTGTCGGCGCTCGCGGAACTGCTCGGCGCGCAGACCCGCCCGACGCACCGCGCGCTCGACGACGCGCGCGCCACGGTGGACGTATTGCACGCGCTCATCGCACGGGTGGGGAATCAGGGCGTGCACAGCCTCACCGAGCTGCTGGACTACCTGCCGGAGGTGACGCGCCGCCAGCGCGCCAAACGGGTGATCGCCGCGGACCTGCCCGCCACCCCCGGGGTGTATCTGTTCCGCGGCCCGTCGGACGAAGTCCTCTATATAGGGACCGCGGTGAATCTGCGCCGCCGCGTGCGCAACTACTTCACCGGATCGGACACCCGCCCGCGCATGCGCGAGATGGTGCAGCTGGCCACCCGCGTCGATCATGTGGAGTGCGCGCACGCCCTGGAAGCCGGTGTCCGCGAACTGCGTCTGCTGCTGGCGCACGCCCCGCCCTACAACCGCCGCTCGAAGTTCCCCCAGCGCGCGTGGTGGCTCACCCTCACCGAGGAGCCCTTCCCCCGCTTCGCCGTCTCGCGCACCCCGACCCGGGACGCGCTGGGCCCCTTCAATTCCCGCACCGAGGCCGTCGAGATCGGCGTCACCGTCGCCGAGAACTCCGGCCTGCGCACCTGCACCACCCGGCTCCCGCGTACCGGACAGCACGACTGCCCGCCCGCGGTGGTCGGCGGCTGCCCCGCGAGCGCCGAGAACACCCCCCTATATATAGAGGAGTACGCGCACGCTCCCGAACGCGTCCGCGCCCTGTTCACCGGCCGCTCCCCCGAGATTCTCGAAACGATTCAGGAGAAGCTCGAAATCCTCTCCCGCGCAGAGCATTTCGAGGCCGCCGCGCGCCTGCGGGACCGCACTCTCCCGCTGATCCGGGCACTGCGCCGCACCCAGCGCCTCTCGGCCCTGGCCCGTATCCCCGAACTGATCGCCGCCCACCCCGACGGCGCCGGCGGCTGGCACTTCGCCGTCATCCGCCACGGCCGCCTGGCCTCCGCGGGCAACGCTCCCCGCGGCATCTCCCCCATGCCCACCGTCGACCGCCTGGTGGCCGCCGCCGAAACCGTCATCCCGCCCCGCCTGAATCCCCTCCCCGCCGCCGCCCCAGAACCCCCTGCGCCCGAACTCATCTCATCCCCGTCTCCCGAGCCCGACCCGCCGCGCTATCCCCCGCTGCACGGCGCCCTCCCCGAGGAAACCGCCCTCCTGGTCCGCTGGCTCGAACAACCCGGCACCCGGATCGTCCGCACCACCGACGGCTACCACGAGCCCCGCCACGGCGCGGGCCCCTGGCTCACCTGGGCCGCCCGCGCCGAAGCCGCCGCCGACCCCGACCCGATCACCCAAGTGCCACAGCCAGATACACCCCCGCCAGCATGAGCGCGTAGGCCACCAGCAATCCCCGGCCCGCCCATTCGAACACCCCGGTCCACTCCCGGGGCCCATACCGCCGCCCCACCAGCCGCATGAGCGGAAGAATCACATCGGCGTCATCGGTATCGGGCATCACGAGCAGATACGCGAGCAACAGCACGTCGGCCGACACCAGCCACGGCGTGATCCCCGGTGACACCAGATATCCGGCCACCACCGGGGGCACGAGCAACGCCACGAACGGCCAGACCTTCACGACCATCGACAGGGTGATCCAGCCCGGGGCCAACAGCCGCCGTCCCCCGAACGCCGCCCCCGCCACGAGCCACTGCCACCACACGATCGACACGAATCCCCCGTTCCCCGCACCGAGACTAACCCGGGTACCCGGAAAACGGGGAAGGCCCCGAGTCGATTACG
>NZ_JBEXUS010000219.1:0-4242 GCF_040614455.1 Nocardia sp. NPDC005978 | reverse complement strand
GCCGCCGAGGCCGCCGCGCGGCGGGCCTATCGCGCCGCCGGGCTCGCCGTGCCGACCCGCTACGTCTGGGTCGATTCACCGCTCGCTGCCGTGCACGCCATTCGCGCGCTGGAACACCGCGGCGACTCGGTCCGCGAGGCGGTGCGCACCGCACCGTGGGCGGCCGAACGCGAAAGCGCGCATCGGGAATTGGGCCCCGCCGGCTGGGCCGAACTGTGGAATGCGACCGGCGCGCAACTGTGGGACACCACCCGCACCCTGGCCGACCGCATTCGCGCGGGGGTGGTCGACGCCCTGCTCGGCCCGGCTCCCGAGGGCCCGCGCGACACCGCCGCGACCCGGACGACCCGCGGCGCGCAGGTGAGCGAGATTCGCGGCATCCTGCTCGACGCCGTCCTGGGTCAGCACGACGCACCGTGGCTCGTGGCCTTCCACGACCGCGGCGATCGTCTGGCCCCGCTCGCCGATCTGGCCCGGAACACGGGCTGGTGGTGGCCCTTCGAACACGTGGTGGTCTTCAGCGAACGCCCGGTCCGCCTGCACCGCGACGAGGCCGGTCGCCTGCACAGCGAGGACGGCCCCGCCCTGCGCTACGCCGACGGCTTCGCCCTGGCCGCCTGGCACGGCATGCCCGTCCCCGACGACTTCTTCGACGAGCTGGCGACCCTGACCCCCGCGCGCATTCGCGCCGAGGAGAACGCCGAACTCCGCCGCGTCATGCTCGAGCACTTCGGCTACGACCGCTACCTGGCCGAGTCCAAGGCCGAGCCCGTACACCGCGACGAGACCGGAATCCTCTGGCGCATACCGCTGTCCGACGACGAGGACGTGGCCATGGTCGAGGTGGTGAACTCCACCCCCGAACCCGACGGCTCCTTCAACACCTACTGGCTCCGCGTGCCCCCGGACACGACGACAGCCAAGCAGGGCGTCGCCTGGACCTTCGGTCTCGAGGCCGACGAATACGAGCCGCTGCGCCAGACCTGACGCCCGGATACCCCTGAAACCTGGGGCACCCGAAGCACTTTGAAACAAATCAATTCCACATACGATCCGGTTCATGAGCACCTTCTCGCAAGTGGCCCGGACCGGGCTCACCGCAGCGGCGGTCCTGTCGCTGCCGCTGCTGTTCGCACCCCGGGCCATCGCCGACATCGACACCGTCGTCGTCGGCCAGGAATACGACTGGAGCGGATGCGGCTTCGTCGACGGGACCTGCACGGTGTGGGTCAACACCTCCGGCGCCGACGCCACCGCACCCGTCACCCTGACCGCCGAGGGAACGGTCGTGGGTCACCTGACCCCCGAAGTCGACCCGGCGCACGGCCTCCGGGCCACGTTCACCTGGACGCCGCGGCATCCGGGCCGGTACACCCTGGTGGCAACGCAGGGCGACTCCACCCGAACCGAGACCTTCACGGTGTGCCCGGCGGCGAACAGCGGCAGCGGCATCGCCGGGTCCGCCTGCGATCTCGCCACCGGCTCCACCGACACCACCGGACCGGAGAGCGGATCGTCGAGCCTGCTGCGCATCCTGCGCGGGCTCCCCTCCTAGCCCATCCGGCGCGCAGCGCGCCGGATTCGGCGAGCGCACCGCCGGCGCCCGAACCTCACGTCGCCGGAATAGCCCGGTCCACCAGGGTTTTCACCAGTTCGGCGGCACGCTTCTCGTCGAACAGGCCCGGCAGGGTGAGGCGATCCAGGATGAGCCAGTTCAAGCCCAGATAGAGCATCACCACCGCCTCCTCGTCACCGGGCAGAGCCGAATCGCGGTAGTTGGCGATATTGAAATCCAGGTCCGCGCGCACCCGTTCGGTCAGCAGCGCCTGGAGTTCGGGGCGGCGGGTGGCCTCGAGCCGCAGCTCCAGGATCGCGAGATAGCCGGTGCGGAACTGGAACACCCGCTCGACCACCTCCGTCATGAGTTCGGTCATCGACTCGCGTGTCTGCGGCCCACGCGATTTCGCCATCGCCTCCTCGCTGGGGACGAGCCGCTCGTAATAGCGGTTCCCGACCTGCACGAGCAGGGCGTCCCGGCCCGGGAAGTAATTGGACGCCGTCCCCGCGGGCACATCGGCTTCCTTGTCCACGGCCCGGAACGTGAGCCCGCGGGCCCCTTCGCGGGCCAGCACCTCGATCGACGCGTCCAGCAGGGCCTGCCGTCGCTCGGGATTCGTCCGAACCACTTGACACCACTCCATCCGTAGTACTACGTTTCAGTCAGTTCACGCAGAGTACTACATCTGAGGCGGTAACATGCGAAAGCAGCACAGCACCTTCCCCGCGCAGCTCGCACACCAGCGCCGGCAGGTTCGCCCGCTGCCCCCGCGCAGCACCCGAAACGTCATGCCGCGACCGGGCAGGAACGGTTCGCGCTAGCGCCGGACAGCTCGAACGGCCGAGCCGCCCACCACGATTGCCGATCGGTAACGGGCATCTCGCGGACCCCGATGGACCGGGCAGACGGGCCAGTCGGGGGTGACATCGACTACGACGGAGGATCAGCGCGATGAACTTCATCAACGGCTTTTCCAACGCGATAGCGCAATTCCTGATGGGCGCACCCCAGGAGGTCGTCGTCGGGTGGTTGCTGAACGCAATCGGCATGTAGCGCCACCGGTTCCGGCCCGGCGGCCCGCACACCCGTGCGGGCGCCGGGGCCACACGCCCGCGCCGGGCAGGGCGCGGGCGCACCGGCGGATGGAGACGCCGGACACGTCACAGCGATAGCGGGGAATCCGGCGAGGTGGGCTATGGTTGTGACTACCGAGTATTGATCTTGCATACTCCTTCCGTCGTGGATGTCTTCTCTTCGCGTCGGCCACGCAGCGCACTCAGCAAGGTACGGACGAACAGTCCTGTGACCGCTGCGGCTACTTCCGATGCTGAAAGGCACCCGTACCCCCTATGACGAATACCCCCGCGAGTTCTGCCGTGTCCTTTGCCGCCCTGGGCGTGCGCAAGGCCATCGTCGCCGCCCTGGCGAAGAACGACATCAACGCCCCGCTGCCGATCCAGGCCGCGACCCTGACCGACAGCATCGCCGGGCGCGACGTGCTCGGCCGCGGCCGCACCGGCAGCGGCAAGACCCTCGCCTTCTCGATTCCGCTGGTCGAACGCCTCGCCGACGGCGCGGGCGCGACCGCTCCCAGCCATCCGGTCGGCCTGATCCTGGCCCCGACCCGCGAGCTGGCGACCCAGATCGCGGTGGCGCTCGAGCCCATGGCCCGCGCCGTCGGGCTGAAGGTCACCACCGTCTTCGGCGGTGTGCCGCAGAACCGCCAGGCCAAGGCCCTCAAGGCAGGCGTGGACATCGTGGTCGCCTGCCCCGGCCGGCTCGAGGACCTGATGAAGCAGCGTCTGGTGTCGCTGGACGCGGTGCGCGTCACCGTCCTGGACGAGGCCGACCACATGGCCGACCTGGGCTTCCTGCCCGGAGTCACCCGCATTCTGGCGGCCACCCCCGCCACCGGCCAGCGCCTGCTGTTCTCGGCCACCCTGGACAACGGCGTGGAC
The DNA here is from genome assembly GCF_040614455.1 of Nocardia sp. NPDC005978. Classification (NCBI taxonomy): domain Bacteria; kingdom Bacillati; phylum Actinomycetota; class Actinomycetes; order Mycobacteriales; family Nocardiaceae; genus Nocardia; species Nocardia sp. NPDC005978. Next base: position 726 of record NZ_JBEXUS010000219.1, on the reverse strand, counting down.
AAGCTCGTCAAGCGCTTCATGCGGAATCCGCTGTCGCATTCGGTCGACGAGGCGCACTCGCCCGTGCCGGACATGACCCACCACGTGTTCGAGGTCAGCGGCGGCGGCGACGCCAAGCGCGACCTGGTCTACGCCCTGGCCTCGGGCGAGGGCCGCCGAATCCTGTTCATGCGCACCAAGCATCACGCGCGCCGCCTGGCCAAGCAGCTCACCGCGGCCGGCATTCCGGCCACCGATCTGCACGGCAACCTGTCCCAGGCCGCCCGCGATCGCAACCTGGCCCAGTTCGCCGCGGGCACCGCGCGCGTGCTGGTCGCCACCGACGTCGCCGCCCGCGGCGTGCACGTCGATGACGTGCAGCTGGTCGTGCACGTCGATCCGCCCGCCGAACACAAGGCGTACCTGCATCGTTCGGGCCGGACCGCCCGCGCCGGATCCTCCGGCGACGTGGTCACGGTCGTGCTGCCCGAGCAGCGCAAGGACGTCGCGGTGCTGCTGCGCAAGGCCGGCCTGAACGTCAGCCCGGAGCGCGTGACCGCGCAGTCGCCCGCGGTGACCGCGCTGGTCGGGCCGATCGCTCCCCTGGTCACCCCGGTAACCACCACCGGCACAGCCGCTTCCGATGACCGCGACGTGGCCGGTAACCGCGGCCGGCGGCGCGGCCCCGGCGGCGGCCAGTCGGCTCGTCCGGCCAAGGCCCGCCCGGCCACCGGCGGACGCGGCGGC
>NZ_JBEXUS010000218.1:0-4263 GCF_040614455.1 Nocardia sp. NPDC005978 | reverse complement strand
GGGCGCGGCCGCGCCGGATCAGCGGCGGCCGCCCTGGCGCTGGCGGTACATGCGGCGCTGTTCCTTGCTGATGTCGCGCCACTGCTTCTCGCGTTCGGCGCGGGCCCGCGAATCGGTGCGGGCCGCCATCCACTCGTTCTCCCGGGTGAGTTTGCGGAAGCTGTCCAGCCTGCGCTGCGGCAGCTCCCCGGACTCGATGGCGGCCAGCACCGCGCAGCCCGGCTCCCCGATGTGCGTGCAGTCACCGAAACGGCACTGCGCGGCAAGGGATTCCACCTCGCTGAAGGTGCGCTCCAGACCCTGGGCGGCGTCCCACAGGCCGATCGAGCGCAGGCCGGGGGTGTCGATCAGGGTGCCGCCGCCGGGCAGCGGCCGCAACTCACGATGCACCGTGGTGTGCCGCCCGCGCTTGTCGCCTTCGCGAACGGCGTTGGTGGCGAACACATCCGCGCCGAGCAGCGCGTTGGCGAGGGTGGATTTGCCCGCACCCGACGCGCCGATCAGTGCGACGGTGCCGTCCAGCAGCGCGGTCAGCACCTCCATGCCGAAACCGGTGCTCGCGCTCACCGCGACCACGGTGGCCCCGGGCGCGACCGCCCGCACCGGATCCAGCGAAAGGTCATCGGCCAGATCGGCTTTGGTGAGCACCACCACCGGCTGCGCCCCGGATTCCCAGGCCAGCGCGAGCATCCGCTCGATCCGCCCGAGATCCACATCGCCGTCACCGGGCGAGCACAGCAGCACGGTGTCCACATTGGCGGCGAGTACCTGGCTCGCCGACCGCGCCCGGGCGTCGGAATGCCCCGACACCGCCGCCCGCACGATGGCGGTGCGGCGCGGCAGCACGTGGCGCACCACGGCGTCGTTCAGCAGCCGGTGGGTGTCGGGCAGCGCGCCGGAATCACTGCCGAGCGCGACCCAGTCACCGGTGCACAGGCCGCTGACCTCGGAATCCGAACGCGGGCAGCGGGCGCGCACGATGCGCGCCCCGGCCTGATCGGGCAGCCGGGTGGTGGCGAACGGCACGGCGACGTCGCATTCACTGCGGTCCATGCGCAGCACGCGCGCCGGAATCACCGAATCATCGAGCAGGGGAAGGTAATCGGTCGCCACGGAAGGGGTCCAGCCGTAGGGAACGAGCAGGTCGAGATCGACCAGAGACATGATGGGGGGTCCTTCGACGGGCCGAGCCCGTCGGTCGGACTCAGCGCAGGGGGTTCGAGGTGGATACGCGCGCAGCGAAAACTCGCGCAGGCACGACAATCCGCACTGTCGTAGTCACGTAAATCCACCTCCTTCTCTTCCCTGGGCGATCACCGTGGTGACCGCGAGCCGAAATCGAACGTCCCCACCCTGTCAGGTCGGCCACGGTGTGGCAACCGATTTTTCTACCAGGGCTTTTACCCGCGAACGGTCAGGATTTCGCCTTGTCCGGTTCGATCCGGCTCGGCTCCGCCGCGCTCGGGAGCGCCTGCGGCGGGGTCTGCTCCGGCTTGTGGAACTGTTCGCGCCGCCCCAGCCGCTGCAAGCGCAGCCACTCCATGAGCCCCTGCGGATCCTTCTGCTGCACGAGGAAGAACCAGCCGAACCGGGCCAGCTCCTGCGGTAGCAGCTTGCGCATGCCGGGCTGCGCCATGAGGTAACCGCGATTGCGATAGGTGAAGTAGCGCTTGACCGGATCATCCGGGTACTGGGTGTGCATGCGCCCGCCCAGGATCGGCTTGAACTCCTCCGAGCCGTTGGGGTGCAGGTACGCGGTCTGCAGACAGGTGCCGAACGGCAGGCCCGAGCGCACCAGGCGGCGATGCACCTCGACCTCGTCGCCGCGCACGAACAGCCGCAGATCGGGCACGCCGATGACGTCCACGGCCTGCGCGGAGACCAGCGCGCCGTTGAAGAGCGAGGCGATGCCCGGCAGGAAGTCCTCGTCGCCGAGCTCGGAGCGCAGCCGCCGCCACACCACGCCGCGGCGCAGCGGGAAGGCCAGCCGATCGGGATCGTCGATGTCGGCGACCACCGGCGAGACCTCGACCAGTCCGTGCCGCTCGGCGCAGTCGAACAGCGTGGCCAGCACCTCGGGCCCCTCGGGCCGGCCGTCGTCGTCGGCCAGCCACACCCAGTCCGCGCCCATGGTGAGCGCGTGCAGCATGCCCAGCGCGAAACCGCCGGCGCCGCCGAGGTTGTGCTCCGATCCCAGGTAGGTCGATTCGATCGCCTGGCCGCGCACCAGGTCGCCGACCTCGGGCTCGTTGCCGTTGTCGATGACGATCAGGTGGTCGATGGGCCGGGTCTGGGTGGAGAGCACCTTCAGCGATTCGGCCAGCAGTTCACGGCGTTTATGGGTGACGACGATGGCGACGATGCGCGCGTCGTCACCGAAGTTGGGGGTCATCTGCTGCTCGGTCATGCGGGATTCCGTTCGGGTTCACGTTCCAGATCCCGCAGCACCTGGGCCACGTGATCGCCCGCCTCCGGGCCTTCGTACGCGCGCACCACTTCCTCGATGCCGCCATGCATGCGTACCTGACCGTGATCGATCCACATAGCCGAATCGCAGAGCTGCGCCAGGAATTCATTGGAATGGCTGGCGAAGACCAGAATGCCGGAGCGGGACACCAGCTCCTGCAGGCGAACTCGCGCCTTCTTCATGAATTCCGCGTCGACCGCGCCGATGCCCTCGTCCAGCAGCAGGATTTCGGGATCGATGGAGGTGACCACGCCCATGGCCAAGCGTACGCGCATGCCGGTGGAGTAGGTCCGCAGCGGCATGGCCAAATACTCGCCCAATTCGGTGAATTCGGCGATCTCGTCGATTTTGGCAAGCATCTGCTTACGTGTCTGCCCGAGGAACAGACCGCGAATAATGATGTTGTCGTAGCCCGAGACCTCGGGGTCCATGCCGACTCCGAGATCGAAGACCGGCGCGACGCGGCCGCGAATGCGCGCGCTGCCCCGGGACGGCTCGTAGATACCCGAAAGCAGCCGCAGCAGTGTCGATTTGCCCGCGCCATTGTGGCCGACGAGACCGACCCGATCGCCTTCCTTCAGCGAAAGGTTGATCTCGCGCAGCGCCTCCACGACGACCACGTCGGACTGATTGCGTCCGATGGCGCCACCGGCCTTGCCCAGGAACGCCTTTTTCAGCGACCGGGATTTGGCGTCGAAGATCGGGAACTCCACCCACGCGTTCTGGGTCTCGATACTCACATGGTCGGTCATTGAGCCTTCACACCCAGTAGGGGACGCGGGAACGGTACTGCTTCATGGCAAGTATGGCGACGATCCAGCCGATCACGGTGATCGCCAGGACCACCAGCCAGCTGCGCAGCACAATCGGATCGCCCAGCAGCGGCGCGCGCACGATCTCCAGGTAATGGTAGGTCGGGATCAACTCGGCCAGTTTGGCGCGATCGCTGGCGGTGCCCGTCAGCGCGGTGGTCTTCCACATGACCGGGGTGAGCACGAAGAGCATCAGCGTGGTGCTGCTCAGGATCGGGGCGAGGTCGCGGTAGCGGGTGCTGAAGATGCCGAAGGCGATGGTCACCCACAGCGCGTTGAGGAACAGCAGCAGGAGTCCGGGGATCGCGAGCAGGACCGTCCAGTCCAGATCGCGCCAGATGCTGAACGCGGCCAGCATGACCACGTAGATGATCAGGTTGTGCGCGAAGAACAGGAACTGGCGCCACACCATGCGATAGACGTGCACGCTCAGCGCCGAGGGCAGCTGTTTGATCAGCCCCTCGTTGGCGATGAACACGTCCGAGCCCTCGAGGATGCTGGCCGAGATCACGTTCCAGACGATCAGCCCGACCGTGACGTAGGGCAGATACGAGGTCAGCGACTGCCCGAACAGGGTGGCGTACAGCACACCCATGGCCGCCGCCTGCAGACCCGTCGCGATGGTGATCCAGAACGGGCCGAGCACCGAGCGGCGATAACGCTGCTTGATGTCCTGCCACCCCAGCGCCAACCACAACTCGCGCTGGGAGAAACCGTCACGAAAGTCCTTGAACGCGCGACCGAAGGACTGGGAATCGGACTTCAGCACCACCGGATCATTGTCCGGTTGTACCTCGGTCGTTGCCGAGTCGGGGGGAGCAGCAGCAGGCACAGCACCCGACCCTATCGCAGTGCCTTTTGCCTCCGCTCCGCTCCGGCGGGGTTCGCGGCCCCGAAGTCTCGTTCTTCCCTCCCTCCGCTCCTCCGCTTCGCTCCCCCGCTCCACTCAGTCCAGAACGAGACGGCCGCGAACCTTGTTGCGGG
>NZ_JBEXUS010000217.1:0-4364 GCF_040614455.1 Nocardia sp. NPDC005978 | reverse complement strand
CACCGCGGCCCCGCACCGCGGCGCGAGCGCACGACCCGGCGCAGCGCCACCGCCGTAGCCACGGTGGCCAGCAGTCCACCCGCCCCGGCCGCCACGAAGGCCACGCGCGGATCGGTGCGATCGAGCAGCAGGCCGCCGCCGAGGTAGGACAGCGCGGCCGCGATGCCGATCGCGCCGTAGAGGCTGCCGAACACGCGGCCCAGCAGGGCTTCCGGGACCGCGCGCTGGATCAGGGTGTTGGCCGCGACGTCCATGGCGGCGATGCCCAGACCGCGGGTGGTCTGGACGACGAAGGCCGCGGCCACCGCCCAGGCCAGGCCGGTCAGCAGATTCCCGGCGCTGCTGATCGCGAAGCCCGCGACGAGCAGGACGGGCATGGTGAACCGGGTGCGCGCCACCAGGGCGTAGCCCGCCAGCAGGCCGATGCCGACACCGGCCAGCAGCAGGCCGACCGCCGAATCACCGCTGTGCAGGGTGTCTTTCGCGAGAAAGACCAGGGCGACGTCGTCGATGCCGTTGCAGGCCACGATGGCGACGTAGCCGAGGCCGATGACGCGCAGCAGCGGCGCGGCGGCGAGATAGCGCAGACCGGCCCGGGTCTCGGACCACAGGGTGGCAGGCTCCGAATCGTCCCGGGTGCGAGTTGTTTTCGTCGGCAGGAAGGTGAGCAGGAGCGCGGAGACGAGGAAGGTGGCGGCATCGATCAGCAGGACGCCGCGCAGGCCTGCGAAGGGGAACAGCGCCGCGGCCACCAGCGGGCCCAGGGTCTCGCCCACGTTGGTGCCGAAACCTATTGCGGCATTCGCGCTTTCCAGCTCACGGTCGCGGACCAGCGCGGGCACCACGGCACGGGACGCGGGCTGGAAGATTTGGCCGGCGACGGCGCGCACCGCGACCAGGATCAGCAGCAGCCACAGCGCCGGCAGCCAGAGGGCGATGGTCAGCACCAGCGCGCCCTGCACGAGGTCGCAGACCACCAGGACGCGTTTGCGGTCGAATCGATCGCTCAGCGCGCCGGTGAAGGGGCCGAGCAGCGCGGGCGCGAAATCGCCCACCAGCAACAGGGCCGCCACCGCCAGCGCCTGCCCGGTCGTGTCGGCGACGTAGAGCATCAGCGCGACCAGGGTGAGCGAATCACCCAGGAACGACAGCGACCGCGCGGTCCACAGCAGGCGGAACCCGCGGTTGCCGCGCAGCAGCCCGGCGATACCGGTCGACCCCGTCACCGGCAGGATTCTCGCAGACGCCACCGCCCGCTGCCCAAGGGTTTTCGGGGGCCGCGAGGACAAGCGCCGGACCACCCCGCGGTCCAGAACTTGATCTCGGGCGCGGGGTGCCGGACCGGGTTGCGCTGCCGCAGGCCACGAGCGGTGTTCCTCGTCATTCCGGGCGACAGCGCACCGGGACGCCAGGAGATTTCGGCGCCGACCGCTCGGACGCGATAGCGGCTCGCGCGGCCGGGACTACCGGGTGGGCGGGGTGACCACGCCGTGGGCGAGCAGGCTTTCGGCGGTGTCGACCAGGGACTGGCGTTTCGGGCGCAGGGAGATTCCCAGTTCGGCTTCGGCTTTCGCCGAACTCAGGCGTTCGAGTTTGCCCAGGGCGGGAACCACGCGTTTGATGCCCGGGTCGGCGAGGGCGGCTACGCGCACCAGCCAGTCCGGAAGCACGCGCAGCGGGACGCGGAAGCCGCGCGGGCCGAACTCGACCGCGAGGACGGCGGCCATATCGCGCATCCAGAAGTGCTCGCCCGCGAAGATGTAGCGCTGGCCGGCGGCCTCGGGGGTCTCCAGGGCGACGCGGTGGGCGCGGGCCAGATCGCGGACGTCGACGGTGGACCAGCCGACATTGAGGTTGCCGGGCACCTTGCGGCCGAGCAGGCGGATCGCGGGCTCGTGGGACATGTTGGTCTGGCGGTGCAGCACCGGGCCCAGGATCATGGCGGGGTGCAGGGTGACCAGGTCGAATCCGAGGCCGGGCGCCTCGGCGAAACGCCGGGCGGCCTGCTCGGCGAGGGTTTTGCTCCTGTCGTAGCCGCTCACCCGGTCGGGGTCGGACCAATCCTGTTCGGTGAACACCCGATCCGCGTCGTGGCCCTGATTGATGGTGACGATCGAGGAGGTGAGCACCACGCGACGCACGGTGGCGGCCGCGGCCGCGGCGCGCAGGACGCGCAGGGTGCCCTCGACGGCCGCTTCGACCATCTCGCGCTCGGATTCTTTGCGCCCGTTCGGAATCGGTGACGCCACGTGCAGGACATGATCGCAGTCCTTGGCGGCGACCTCCCAGCCGTGGTCGGAGGTCAGGTCCGCCTGCGTGAACTCGAGCGCACCGCCGAGCCGGTTCGCGATGTCCACCAGGTGGGCGCGTCTGCCGGTGTCCGACAGGTCCCGGACGGTCGCCCGCACGCGGTAGCCGTGTTCGAGCAACTCGGTGATGCAGTGCCCCGCGACGAAACCGGTCGCTCCGGTCACCAGGACCGTGTCCATGCGCAATTCCTCTGCCGCTCATAGGGAATCGCTCCCCGACCCCTACCGTCGGGCGGAGTCTACTGTGCCCGCGCGACCCGGGCGCTCCGGGTCGCGGGGGTGCTCAGGTGCCGAAGGGCGTGCCCGCGCCCTCCGCACGGGCGGGTGGTTCGCGCCGGGCCGCCAGGGGCAGGGCGATGTCCTCCAGCGAACGGTTCTCCGCGTCCACGGCAAGCAGTTTCGCGATGACGCCGCCGGTGATCATGACGGCCGCACCGAGCAGATAGCCCAGGAACAGGCGGAACGGGTGGTCGCCGTCGCCGATCAGCGCGCCGTAGATGACCGGCCCCAGCGCGCCGAAACACTGTGCGATGGCGAAGAATACGGCGATAGCCTTGGCTCGGACCTCGAGCGGGAAGATCTCGCTCACGGTGAGGTACGCCGCGCTGGCGCCGGCCGAGGCGAAGAAGAAGATGACGCACCAGCACAGGGTCTGGGTGATGGCGTTGAGGACGTCCGCGTAGAACAGGACCGCCGAGATCGCCAGCAGCACGCCGGAGAGCAGGTAGGTGCCCGAGATCATCGTGCGGCGGCCGATGGTGTCGAAGTAGTGGCCGATGGTGAACGGGCCGAGCAGATTTCCGACCGCGAAGGCGATCAGGTAGAGGGGCGTGGTCTCGGACGGCACGCCGTAGAACTTGCCGAGCACCAGCGTGTAGGTGAAGAAGATCGCGTTGTAGAGGAACGACTGGCTGATCATCAAGCTCGCGCCCAGCACCGCGCGAGAGGGGTACTCGCGGAACAACACCCGCGTCAGGGCTACGTAGCCGATCTGATCGGCGGGCCTGACCTCGAGCACCTTGGACTCGTCGACCGGCGGCAGTTCGACCCCGGTGGCGTGCACTTCGCGTTCGATCTCGGTGATGGACCGCTCGGCGTCCTCGGTGCGGCCGTGCATGATCTGCCAGCGCGGGCTCTCGGGCAGGTGGCGGCGCACGAACAGGATGATCAGGCCCAGCACCGGGCCGATCAGGAAGCCCAGTCGCCAGCCGACGGACAGGGTCACCATATTGAGCAGGATGTACGTGCCGATGGTGCCGATAATGGCTCCGGCCCAATAGGTTCCGTTGACCGCGATGTCGACGCGGCCGCGGTAGCGCGCCGGTATCAGCTCGTCGATGGCGGAGTTGATGGCCGCGTACTCGCCGCCGATGCCCATGCCGGCGATGAAGCGGGTGACGTACAGGAAGGCGATCCAGCCCGCGCCGCTGCCCAGGGTCAGCGCGGTGAGGCCGCTGCCGAACAGGTACACGCCCAGCGTGATCAGGAAGAGTTTGCGCCGTCCGAGCCGGTCGGAGAGGTTGCCGAACACCAGCGCGCCGACCACTTCACCGGCCAGGTACACCGTGGCCAGCAGGCCGACCGCGGTGGAGGACAGGTTCAGGGTCTCGGGCTCGGTCAGGGTCTCGGCGACCGCGCTGGCGACGGTGATCTCGAGGCCGTCCAGGATCCACGCCACCCCGAGCGCGGCCACCATGCGGGTGTGGAATCTCGACCACGGCAATCGATCGATCCGGGCCGGGATCAATGTCCGCACGGTGCCGTCCGCACCGGCTTGCTCCGCCATCACGACTCCTCGGTTTCGAAGCACGTCCGACTTACCCGCGATTGCGCTGATCAGCGAGCGCAACGGTACGCGGATACCCCGAATCCGGAAGATCACGCCGGGTCGCGCGGCGCGGGCGGGCGCGGGCGGGGTCGCGCGGCGCGGGCGGGCGCGGGCGGCGCGGGCGGGCGCGGGCGGCGCGGGCGGCGCGGGCGGAGTCGGGCGGCGCGGGCGGTGACGTGCCGGGTCGCGCGGCGCAGGCGGTCACGTGCCGAGTCGCGCGGCGCAGG
>NZ_JBEXUS010000216.1:0-4392 GCF_040614455.1 Nocardia sp. NPDC005978 | reverse complement strand
GCACTGGCCCCGGTCGGCGCGGCGCGGCGCCCGCGCAGCACCGGTGCGCTGCCCGCGCCCGGCGCCGATGACGACGATGTCGATTTCGCGAAGTAGTTCCGGCGAGCAAGGGAGACGGTGATGTTCGGCGACCGGCATCTGATCGTCGTCGACCTCGGGTTCGGCGACGCGGGCAAGGGCGCGACGGTCGACTGGCTGTGCTCGCCCGCCGCGGGCCTGGACGTGTCGGCGGTGGTGCGCTTCAACGGCGGGGCACAGGCCGCCCACAATGTAATCGCCGACGGGCGGCATCACACCTTTCAGCAGTTCGGGTCCGGCACCTTCTCCGGGGTGCCGACCCTGCTGTCGAAGCACATGCTGGTCGAACCCCTCGCGCTGGCGGCCGAGGCGCGGGCGCTCGCCGAACTCGGTGTGCCCGAACCGCTGTCGCTGCTGTACGTGGACGAGCGCGCACTGCTCACCACCCCGATTCACGGGGCCGCGAATCGTTGCCGGGAGGATACGCGGGGTGCCGCCCGGCACGGTTCGTGCGGCGTCGGCATCGGGGAGACCGCGAGTTACGCGCTGACCAACGACGCGCCCCGGGTCGCGGACTGCCGGCGGCCGGAGGTGTTGCGGCGCAAGCTGATCGCGCTCGAGGAACACTACCGGCCGTTGCTGGGCACGGGGGCGCATCGCTACGACTCGATCGACGATCTGGTCGCGGTGTACGCCGAATTCGCCCGGGCGGTGCGCATTCTGCCCGGCGATCAGCTGGCCGGGTTCGCCGCGCACGGGCGACTGGTCTTCGAGGGCGCGCAGGGCGTGCTGCTCGATGAATGGCGCGGGCTGCACCCGTACACGACCTGGTCGACGGTGGAGCCGCGCAACGCCCGGGCCATGCTGTCGCGGATCGGAGCGCCCGGCTACGTCCTGGGCGTCACGCGCGGCTACCTCACCCGGCACGGCGCGGGACCGTTTCCCACCGAGGATGCCGCGCTGTCGATTCCGGAGCGGCACAACGGAACCGGGCGCTATCAGGGCGAGTTTCGCATCGGGCACCTGGATCCGCTGCTGCTGCGCTATGCCGTGGACGCCTGCGCGGGCATCGACGGCCTGGCCGTCAATCACCTCGACGTACTCGGCGAGATCCGCACCGCCACCGGCTATCTCACCCGCACCGGGTTCCTCGACCGGCTCGACTGCGGGCCGTGGCGCGACCTCGGCCATCAGGAGCGGCTCACCGAGCTGCTCGGCGAGGCCGTTCCCGCCCTCACCGACCTGCCCGCGGACGTGCCCGCCTATCTCGAAACCGTCCTCGGCGTGCCGGTGGTGCTCACCGCGCACGGCCCGAAGCGATCCGATCGCACGCTACGGGTGCCCGCTGAGGCATGATTGTCCACTTGTGGAGCAACAGTCCGCGGTATCCATCGATGTCATCGCCCTGCGCTACGGGCCCGATGACCCCGTCCTCACCCTCGGGGTGGCCCCCCGGGCGTGGGCGCCGTTCGCCGGTGAGCTGGCCCTGCCCGGCGTGCTGCTCGGCCGCGGCGAGCGCCTGGACGCGGCAGCGCGCCGCGCGGTCCACACCAAACTCGGGGTGCCGGTGGAGGCGATCCTGGCGGTCGGCCAGCTCGCGACCTTCGACGAGCCGAACCGCGATCCCCGCGGCCCGACCCTGTCGATCGCGATGTGGGCGGTCATCGGCGACCACGACGCCGACGATGCCCGATGGCCGTCCTTCGACGACGTCCCGCCCCTGGCGTTCGATCACAACCGCATTCTCGGCACGGCCCGCTACCTCTTCGCCGACATGCTCTGGAAGAACCTGACATTCACCCGCCCCCTGATCGGCGAACACTTCCCCGCGACCCGCGCGGTGGACCTGACCGCCGCCCTCACCGGCGACCGCCCCGACCCCGGGAATCTGAACCGCACCCTCGCCGCCCTCCCCGGCCTGTCCCGCACCGGCGAACGCGTCCGCGTGAAGGCGACCGGCCGCCCCGCCGCGCTCTGGGCTTTCGACCGGGAGTGACGGCGGGGGTGCGCTCGCACGGTGGACCGTCGTCACCAGCACGACTGTCCACCACGGCGGTTACCCGATAGCGTCCACCGCGATAGCAGCTGGATTCGAGCAGGGGGAAACCGTGCGCAAGAACGCCGTTCGTACCGCCACCGTCAGTGCACTCGCTTCGGCCGGGGTGATCGCCGCCTGCCTGCTGCCGGGGCAGGCGCACGCCGCGGCGAACGAATCGATCGGGGGCGGAATCGATCTGGGGTCCATCGGGGCGCCCGACAGGCTGGACAACGACAGCGTCGGCCGGGGAATCACCCTGATCCTGCGGGACAGCTACGGCATCGACGACGTCACCGATATTGCTTGCCCCGAACGAATGCTGGTCACGCCCGGCTCCGAATACCTGTGCACGGTGAACGTCCCGGGTGCGCCGAAGAATGTCACGATCCGGATCGTGGACCTGGACGGAACCTACGAGGTCGGGCGACCCGAGTAGGCGTTTTCATCGGGGCGGCCCACGCCCGGCCGGACTCTCGCCGGGATGGCCGTGACCGGATCACGCTCGCCGTCAGAGAGGTTGGCGCAGAACCGATTCCACCAGCTGACGGATCGCCGTCCGCAGGCGGTCGACCTCGTCCGCCCGGACCATGGCCCGGGCCACTTCCGAGCCGACGGAGCTGAACAGGAGACGGCCGGCAGCCTGGGCGTCGAGGTCGGGCCGCGCCTCACCCAGAAGAACGGTGATGTGGTCGTCCCAGGTGGCATGGAACTCTGCCGTGCGGGGATGGGGTGGCATCGCAGACCCGGTGTAGGCGGCCATCAGCTCGACATTGTCGGCCATCATGAGTGTCATCGCGTCGAAAAAGGCGAGCAGACGATCGGGAGCGGGGGCGCCGGGACCCAGCGGCGGCGGGCCGGAAGCTATTGCGGCCATGAGGGTTTCGGCGGGCTCGGCCACCAGGGCGTAGAGCAGGCCCGAGCGGCTGCCGAAGCGGTGGAAGATCGTGCCCTTGCCGACGCCGGCGGCCGCGGCGACCCGATCCATCGTCAGCGCCTCGGCGCCGTGCTCGGCGAGCAGCGTGCGGGTGGCGTCGAGGATGGCGCGCCGGTTGCGCGCGGCGTCGGCACGCTCTTTCGGCTGTTCAGCGGGCATCTCTCCACTTTCGTCGGTACCGGTCCGCGACGGCGCCCGCACAGGCTCGCACGCGCGCACCGTCCCGCGGATTATGCCGGGCTCGCGCATGCCGCCGACCGGTGGGCGCGGGGCCTGCGTGACCGAACCGCTCGGCAGCACACTCCCGTTGACAACTTGACCGTCGGTCCATATCGTCTCCTGCGTATATTGACCGCTAGTCCAGTTAGGATCTCACATGCAGGCAATCGTCATGACCGCTACCGGTGGACCCGAGGTGCTCGAGGTGCGCGACGTCCCCGCGCCCCGGCCGCAGCGCGGAGAAGTGCTGCTGCGCACCGAGGCGATCCCCGTGCTGTTCCCGGAGACCATGCTGCGCGCCGGCGCGTTCCCCATGCCCGCCCCGCTGCCCCTGGTCTTCGGCACCCAGGCCGCGGGCGTGGTCACCGAACTCGGCCCGGACACCGACCCCGCCCTGCTCGGCAGGCGAGTACTGGTGGCCAGCAACAGTTTCGGAACCTACGCCGAACAGGTCTGTGCCCCAGCCGAATCCGCGGCGCTCATCCCCGATGGCCTGACCGCCGAGGCCGCGGCCGCGGTGTCCATGAGCGGCTCGGTGGCCCTGCCGCTGCTCGAGACCGCCCGCCTGACCGGCACCGAAACCGTCCTCGTCGAAGCCGCAGCGACCGGCGTCGGCGCCTATCTGACCCAGCTCGCCAAGGAGTTCGGCGCGGCCCGGATCATCGCCACGGCGGGCGGCCCGGCCAAGGCCGACCTCGCCCGCGCGAACGGCGCGGACGAGGTGATCGATCACAACGACCCCGAGTGGCCCCGCCGCCTGCGCGAGCTCCTCGGCGACACCACCCTCGACGTGGTCTTCGACTCGATCGGCGGCGAATCCGCCACGGCCCTACTCGATCTCATGACCCCCCTGCGCGGCCACCTGCTCAGCTACGGCTGGCTCAGCGGCGCACCCGCCCAGGTCACCGCCATGGACCTGATCATGCGCGGCCTGACCCTCACCGGCTGCTCCGGCCCGGCCTGGCTGGCCGGGGTCGCCGCGGCCCGCACCGCCGTCCTCGCCCGCGCCGCGACCGGCGCCCTCACTCCCCTGGTGGACCGCGTGCTGCCCCTCGATCAGGCGGCCCGCGCCCATCAGCTGATCGCCGACCGAGCCGTCAAGGGCACCATCGTCCTTCACCCCCGCGGTTAGCCCGCTTCCGGGGACCAGTTCGGGGCCGCACGGGTCTTCCGGCCCGTGCGG
>NZ_JBEXUS010000215.1:0-4434 GCF_040614455.1 Nocardia sp. NPDC005978 | reverse complement strand
CCCCTAAAATTTAAATAAATAACCCGGAATCCGTTTTTTTGTTGATGGTGTCTGGATTTCAGTCGTGTTATCTGACTATCACCCCGCGTATTCCGGGGGCACCGGGGGCGCCCGCCACGGCAGCGCCGCCGCCGAGTAGTCGCCGCCGGGTGACCCGGCTCGGGTGCGGGGACGCGGGCTCAGCCACCGTGCGCGGGATTCTGCGCGGCGGGTGCGGGGTGCTCGCCGCCGCTGTAGTTCTCGTTGCCGCCGGCGAAGTCCCGCACCTGCGCGGACACCGTGGTCGTGGAACCGTCGGAGAAGATCAGCGTGATGGGGGTTTCCGCGCCGGTGCGCAGCGGCTGCTTCAGATCCATGAACATGAGATGGTCCGCGCCCGGCTTCAGGGTGATGGTGCCGTGCGCGGGAATGACGATCCCGCCCTCCTTGGGCCGCATGGTCTTGTCTCCGCCGGCGGCAGCGACGACTTCGTGGATCTCCACGCGCGCGGACACCGGGCTCGACGCGGCGACCAGATTGACCGGGGCGTCACCGGCATTGGTGAGGATGCCGAACGCCGCGGACATGCCGCTGTCGGCGGCCTTGATCCACTGGTCGTTGTAGCTGATCTCCTCGGCGGCCTTGCCGGTGACCGTCGAGGCCGAATCGCTGGAACAGGCGGTGGGCACGATCGCCAGCGCGGCGACGGCCGCGAGCAGGCCGAGACGACGGGCGCGCGGGGTGCGGGGCAGGGTGATGGACACGGGAATCTCCGATCGATGAGGGTGATGCGGAAGTCGTTCCGGGGCGGTCCCGCATGGGCGAGCCGGGCACGCGGCGCGCAGGCAACTCGACGCCGCGACGGAGTCGAGCGTCGAATCATCAAGCGCGGGCGTGCTATTCGCGATGCGGGGCCGATGCGTACAGCGGGTCTCGAGGTCCGCGTCCGTCATCGCCGCGCGAGGGCGAACAGCAAGCCCGGCAACGCTCGACTACGAGGGATGCGGCGAACGGTCCTGAGCATCGATGCCGCCGCGCCCGGGGGAGCGCTGACCGCGAGAGTCGCGGCCACCCACCCGGCACCGGCCGAGAGACTTACGCCGGAACGACGTGTGAGAACACGATCGGGCCCCGCGGCGGCCCGCGCCGCCCGATACCGGGACTCACCAGCAGACGGCGAACCACCGCCCGCTCATCGGCGCGAAACGCGCCCGCGACCCGCTCCGGCGGAGTGAGCACGCCCGCCAGCGCCACCATGAACCGGCGCGCGCTGGTGATCGCCCGCCGCAGCCCGACCTCGGCCGCCCCGATGAGCAACGCGCCCACCGGAATCGCCACCAGGTGCGCGGCCAGCATGAGCGGGGTCGCGCCGTGCTGGTGATGCCCGGGCGACATCGACAACGCCAGATGTCCGACGGCCTGACCGACCGCCAGCATTCCCATGGTCGCGGCCAGCACGTGCGCGGGCCGCAGCGCGGCGACCACGACCCCGATCAGCCCGCAGGCCGCCAGCAGCAGCGCCACCGCCGATCCGGCCGGGAGCGCGGTACCGCCGCCGAGGGCGTGCGCGAAGATCGCGACCGCCCCCGAGGTCGCCCCGACGGCGGCGCCGCGCAGGGGCGCGGTGTGATCCGTCGGTGAGCGCACCCGTCCATATTACGGCCGAGGGTGCGCTGACCGGCGCGCAGGCCGCGGTTGCGCCACCGGGGCCGCCCGGGGTGAGCGGCGTCTCCACAACATCTTCACAAGCGGGCCGAACCATCTCCACGCCCACTGCATAGGGTCACACCATGGAAGCGACCCAGCAGCGCACCGCGCGGCGCATTCTGGTGGTGGAGGACGAACCCACCATCGCCGAATCCATCGCCGCGCGCCTGCGGGCCGAAGGGTTCAGCGTCGATCTGGCCCACGACGGACCCGCCGCCGTGACCGCCGCCGAAGCCCTGGACCCGGACCTGGTGGTGCTCGATGTCATGCTGCCCGGCTTCGACGGCCTCGAAGTGTGCCGGCGCATCCAGGCCCGCCGCCCGCTGCCGGTGCTCATGCTCACCGCCCGCACCGACGAGACCGACATGCTCATCGGCCTCGGGGTCGGCGCGGACGACTACCTGACCAAGCCATTCTCCATGCGCGTGCTGACCGCCCGCGTCCACGCGCTGCTGCGCCGCGTGGAACGCACCGCCGCCCCGGGCGCCGCGATCGTGGTCGGGGACCTGCGCATCGACCTGGACCAGCGGCGCGTCTGGCGCGCCGACGCCGAAACCCAGCTCACCCCACTGGAATTCGAGCTCCTGGTCCACCTGGCCCGCCGCCCGCGCACCGTCCTGGCGCGCGAACGCCTGCTCTCGGAGGTGTGGGGCTGGGCCGACGCCTCGGGCACCCGCGCGGTGGACAGTCACATCAAGGCGCTCCGCCGCAAACTCGGGCCCGACCTCATCCGCACCGTGCACGGGGTCGGCTACGCGCTCGAGGCGCGATGAGCGCGGGGGAGTGGACGGCGCGGGTCGCGGCGGCACTGCACGACTGCCCCGATCGCCGGGATGGTTCCATAGGGGATGCGCGGGCGGGGAGGTCCGCGCGGCGCCGGGCGTACACGCACCCGACGCCACTGCGCTATCAGCGGGGGGACGCGTGAGCGACAGCGGGGAACGGGCACGGGTGTGGGCGGGACAGCTCGCCGCACGACTGCCCAGGCCATTGGATCGGGTGCGCTCGATCAAACTGAAACTGGCCATCCTCATGGTCGGCTCGGGAGCGGTGGCGTTCGGGTTCTTCGCCCTGCGCATCGGCTGGCTGCCCCCGCGCACCACCGCCGCGGCCGTCCTGCTGGCCCTGGCCACCTCGCAGGTCCTGGCGCACGGAATGACCATGCCGCTGCGGGAGATGACCGCCGCCGCCAAACACATGGCCCAGGGCGACTATTCACGCCGGGTCCGCGCCACCTCCCGCGACGAGGTCGGCGAACTCGCCGCCGCGTTCAACTCCATGGCCGCGGACCTGGCCGCGGCCGATCAGCAGCGCCGCGAGTTCATCGCCAACGTCTCCCACGAACTGCGCACCCCCATCACCGCCCTGGGCGCGGTGCTCGAGAACCTCGTCGACGGGGTCGCCGAACCCGACCCCGCGACCCTGCGCACCGCGCTCGCCCAGACCGAACGCCTGAGCCTGCTGGTCTCCGAACTGCTCGCCCTGTCCAGCATCGAAGCCGGAGCCGTCCGCCTGGACCGCGAACAGTTCCCGCTCGAGCCCCTGCTGAAAGAGGTTGTCGCCGAAGCGGAAGTGATGGCCGCCGCCGTGGATCGCCCCGTGCGCTTCACCATCGCCGCCACCCCCGGCCTGCTGGTCCGCGCCGACCGCGCCCGCCTGCACCAGGTGCTGCTCAACCTCGCCGACAACGCCACCCGGCACGGCCCCGCCCGCGGCGAGGTCCGCCTCGAAGCCCACACCCTGCGCGGGCACACCGTCATCGAGGTCGCCGACGACGGCCCCGGCATCCCACCCGCCGAACGCCCCCGCGTGTTCGAACGCTTCACCCGCGGCGGGCGCACCACCAGCGGCGGCACCGGCCTCGGCCTGGCCATCGCCCGCTGGATAGTCGACCTGCACGGCGGCACCATCGCCGTGGCCGCCCCCGGCTCCCGCATCCGCCTCACGCTGCCGGACTGACCGGCCCACCCGGAATCGCGACCCCGGGCCCCCAACCGGGCCACGGGCCCCGACGATCCGGCAAACGACCCTTTCCCACCCCCGGCCTCGAATACCGGGATCGATCCCGCACACCCACAGGAGGTTTCATGTCCACCGACAAACCCGCCCACCCCGGCGAATCCCCGCACCCGAAACCCGCTCCGGACATCGCCAGCGCCGGGGAGTCGCTGAGCGGTACCCCCGGCGCGACCTCGACCGGCCCCGCCGCGCCCGACGATGCGGACGTCGCCACCGGAAGCGCCGGTTCGGTACCCGGACCCGACACCACCGGGCCCACCGATGCGGACGCCCGCGCACGGAGCATCGGTCCGGTACTCGAGCACGAGACCACCGGGTCTGCCGGTGTGATCGAATCCAGGGCGATCGGCATCGCCGCGCACGACGATGCGGATGCCTCCGGCACCCGGAGCGCCGGTTCGGTACTCGCGCGCGAGACCACCGGGTCTGCTGAGGCGACCGGCCCCGCCGCGGCTGACGATGCGGATGCCTCCGCTACCCGGAGCGCCGGTTCGGTACCCGAGCACGAGACCGCCGGGGTCACCGACGCGGTCGAATCCACCGCGGCGATCGGCGTCGCCGCGGCTGCGGCCGACACGGGTGCGCTCGCAGCCGATCAGCGGATTCCCTCGATTCCCCCCGGCGTGGCCGCCACGGCCACCGCTTCGGGGGGGGGCGCCGGGGGGGGGGTGGGGGCGCCCCCCCGCCCGCGCGGGGATGTAGGGGGGGCGCCGGGGGGGGTGGGACTTT
>NZ_JBEXUS010000214.1:0-4497 GCF_040614455.1 Nocardia sp. NPDC005978 | reverse complement strand
GCGCTCGGCGACGCGGCCCGCGGGGCGGCGGCGGGCGGTCCCGGCGGCCGGTGTCTCGGTGGACTCGGCCTTGTCGGCCGCGCGGCCGCGGCGCCGGGTGGTCGCGTCCTTGGGATCCTTGGCGTCCGCCGCCGGGCGGCTGCGCGGTGTCCGCGGGGTGCGCGGTCCGGCGGTCGTCGGGCGCGGGGTCCGGGGCTGCGGCCTGCGCAGTGCGCTGAGCGCGGTGCCGTCGAGTTCGCGGCGGTGCAGCGCCACCCGGATCGCGCCCACGATGAGCACGAGCACGGTGGCCAGCGCCATCGTGGGGAAGCGGTTCACCAGGGGGATGGCCAGATTGAGCAGCATCTCGCCGAGCTTGCTGCGGCTGCTGCCGCTGCCGCCGCCGGAGTTGCCGATCATGAGTTGATAGGCCAGTGGCACCGAGAGGAACAGCAGCAGCGGCGGCAGCACCATGGTGGTGAACAGCCCGCGATAGCGGACCGCGGCCACGGCCAGCAGGCAGCCGAGAACGTACAGCGTGGCGAAGGTGCCGGTGAGCTCCGAACCGCCCGAATCGATGAAGAATCCGATGAAGGTACAGGTCACCGCAATGAGCACCGCCGCTCCCGCCGGCACTCCGGGAACCGTCGGCACGATCGAACGGTGCGACGAGGGGACCTCGGCTCGCTCGCTTTGGGTAACTGCCACGTCAAGCACACTAAGGCATGCGGGGACCGCGCGAGGGAGCCGACATCACGCGTACTCGAGGAACAGCGTGTGAAAAGGAACCCGTCCGGTTAGTCGTTTTCCGCGAATCCGACCGCCCGCGGCCAGGATTCCACCCGCCCGATATCGGGAACGGGGGCCTCCGCGATTTCCAGGTCGTGCAATTTGCGTGCGGTGACCATCACCCTGGTCTCCACCGACGCGACGGTGTGATTGAAGGAATCGACCGCTTTGCCCAATTGCGCGCCGAGCCGATCGAGGTGGCGGCCGGTGGTGCCGAGGCGGCCGTAGAGCTCGCGGCCGAGCTGCTGGATCACCGCCATGTCCGCGGTCATGGCCTCCTGTCGCCAGCCCAGCGCGACCGTGCGCAGCAGGGCCATGAGGGTGGTCGGGGTGGCCAGCACGACGTTGCGGGTGAAGGCGTACTCCAGCAGGCCCGGGTCCGCACCGAGGGCGGCGTCCAGGAAGGGGTCGCCGGGCACGAACAGCACCACGAATTCCGGTGACGGGTCGAAGGCCGCCCAGTACTCCTTGGCGGCCAGCTGGTCCACGTGGTTGCGCAGGTGCTTGGCGTGCCGGGCCAGATGGGCGTCGCGCTCGCGCGGCTCCTCGGTGGAGGCGGCCTCGAGATACGCGGTGCAGGGCACCTTCGCGTCGACCACGATGTGGCGCTCACCCGCCAGGCGCACCACCATGTCGGGGCGGATCACGCCCTCGGTCGCGCCCGAGCTGCCCGCGCGGCGGGTGACCTGGGTGTCGAAATCGCAGTGCCTGGTCATGCCGGCCAGCTCCACCACCCGCTCCAGCTGGATCTCGCCCCAGCGCCCGCGCACCTGCGGTGCGCGCAGGGCGGCCACCAATTGCCCGGTCTGCGTGGAGAGTTGGTGCGACATGCGCTGCATGCCCGCAACCTGTTCGCGCAGACCGGAATAGGCGTTGATGCGGTTGTGCTCGACCTCCTGGATGTGCCGGTTGAGGGTGCCGACCGCCTCGCGCAGCGGCTCGACGAGCGTGCCGATGGCATGGGATTGCCGCCGGGCCGCGTCCTCGCTGGCCGCACCGAGCGAGTGCCGCAGCAGCCGTTCGTTGTCGTGCATGGCCGACAGCCGGGCCTCGGCCACCGCCGCGCGCTGACCCGCGCGCGCGGAATGCCCGAGCCAGCCCACGGCCAGCCCCGCGATGAACACCAACAGCAGCGCGAACAGCATCGGTGCGGTCATGGGTGCCGATAGTGCCGTACGCCACCGACAAAATTGCGAAGGCGGCAACCGCGCGGCGTACCGAGAAATCGGTCTAATACGGTCGATTCGGGCAGGTGCAGCGGCTGTGAACAGGCGCGACGGTGCGATCCGGTTCGGTGTGGCAAACGGTGGCGATGCGGGCGAAAAGGACAATGCATGCGCGCAATTCCGACGGGGACGAGGGTACGGCCGTCTCTGTCGGTCGTATCGCCTACGGTTCTGCGGCATGCGCATCCTGCACACCTCCGACTGGCATATCGGGCGCACCTTCCACGGCGTCGATCTGCTCGGCGATCAGGAGAGTTCGCTCGCGGCCATCGCGGAATTGGTGGCGGCCGAGGGCGTGGATGTGGTCGTGCTGCCCGGGGACGTGTACGACCGGTCCATTCCGAGCGCGGACGCGATCGCGGTGTGCAATCGGGGATTCGAGGCCATTCGCGCGGCGGGGGCGACGATCGTCGCGACGTCCGGCAATCACGATTCGCCCACCCGGCTCGGTGCGCTGGGGAGTTTCGCGGCCGCGGGGGGTCTGCATCTGCGCTGTGCGATCGCCGATGTGGCGCGGCCCGTAATGCTGTCTGATTCACACGGAGAGGTGGCTTTCTACGGCATTCCGTATTTGGAGCCGGAGATCACCCGGGTGGAACTGGGCGTGCCGCAGGCCCGTTCGCACGCGGAGATCCTGGACGCGGCGGTGCGACTGATCCGTGACGATCTCGCCGGGCGCGGCGCGGTGCGGTCGGTGGTGCTGGCGCACGCGTTCGTGGTGGGTGGGGAGGCCACCGGGTCCGAGCGCTCGATCTCGGTGGGCGGGGTGGAGACGGTGCCGCTGTCGGCGTTCGCGGAGCTGGACTACGTGGCGCTGGGGCATCTGCATTCGCCGCAGACGCTCTCGGAGTCGGTGCGGTATTCGGGCTCGCCGCTGCCGTATTCGTTCGGGGAGCGATCCCATCGCAAGGCGGTGTGGCTGGTGGACCTGGACGGTGCGGGGTTGTCCGCGGTGACGCGGCGCGAACTGCCGGTGGTGCGCGGGCTCAGCCAACTGCGCGGCACGCTGGACGAATTGCTCACCGGCGCCGCGCATGCCGCGGCGACCGAGGATTACGTGTCGGCGACGCTCGTCGACGAGGTGCGGCCGGTGGACGCGCTGCGCCGGCTGCGGGAGCGGTTTCCGCACGCGGTGCACGTGGAATGGGTTCGGCCCGAAGGTAACTCGGAGTTGCGATACCGGGAGCGGGTGCACGGGCGGCGCGACACCGAGATCGCGCAGAGTTTTCTCTCGGACGTGCGCGGTGCGCCGAGCGCGGGGGAGATGACGTGGCTGGAGCGGGCACTGGCGGCGGCGGTGCGGGAGAAGGATCAGACCCGGCGGCCGGGCGGCGGCGTCGCGGTGGACGCCGGCGCGGCCGTCGAGCCGGGCGCGCCGGACGCCGGATCGTCCCGCGCGCAGGACGGGTTGTTCGGTTCCGACGGTGAAAACCCGGGCGGAGCAACCGGATTGACGGCGTGAACGCATACGGCGGCGCGCCGGCGACAGACTTCGCTCGCGTCCGCACCGGTGACGTAGTTGGATTGCCGTTGGCCAGAACTCTCGGAGGGAAGCGCGCGTGCGGCTGCATCGATTGGAATTGACCGCGTTCGGCCCGTTCGCCGAAACCGCCGTGGTGGATTTCGACGAGCTGGGGGCCGATGGGCTGTTCCTGCTGCACGGTCAGACGGGGGCGGGCAAGACCACGGTGCTGGACGCGATCGCCTTCGCGCTGTACGGGAGCGTGCCCGGCGCGCGCGGGGAGATCAAGCAACTGCACTCCGATCACGCCGACAAGCAGATCGCGCCGCAGGTGCGGCTGGAGGCCACGCTCGGGGGCCGCCGGTTGCGCCTGATCCGTAAGGCGGGGTTCCTGCGGCCCAGCAAGCGCGCGAAAACCGGTGTGACCGAGGAAAAGCCCGCCGCCACGCTGGAATGGCTGGACGGGCGCGGGCAGAATCTGTCGCGGATTCCCGACATCGGGGACGAGGTGCTGCGCCTGCTCGGGATGAGCGCCGACCAGTTCTTCCAGGTCGTGCTGCTCCCGCAGGGCGATTTCGCGCGGTTCCTGCGCGCGGACAACGAGGAGCGCGAGAAGCTGCTCGAAAAGCTCTTCGACACCGAGCGTTTCGGCACCGCCGAGAAATGGCTCACCGACAAGCGCCGCGAGAGCACCGCGGATCTGGACACCCGCAAGCAGGCCGTCGATCGCCTCATCGCGAGCGTGGGCACCGCCGCGGGGCTGCCCACCACCGCGACCGCCGGCCCGCTGGAATCGGTCGGCTGGTCCCAGTCCCTGCTCGGCGCGGCCCGCATCGAACTGACCGCGACGGCCACCGAACTGCAGGAGCGGCAGGGACATTCGGCGTCCACGCGGCGGGCCGCCGAGGCGCAGCGGAGCCTGCACGAGCTGCACCGCCGCCGCACCGAGGCGCTGACCCGCCTCGAGTCCCACGCCGCGGGCGCCGCCCAGCGCGAGGCCGCCCAGCTCGAACTCGACCGCGCGCGCCGCGCCGAGCCGGT
>NZ_JBEXUS010000213.1:0-5084 GCF_040614455.1 Nocardia sp. NPDC005978 | reverse complement strand
GCGCTGCATCGCCTCCCCTCCCCGCCCGATCCGCTGGACCGCCCCCGGCCCCTGGTCCTCCGCGCCCCCGCGAACACCGCCCGCGCCGCGACCCGCGAAGCCGACCTGGACGCCGGCGAGGCCGCCGCCGTCTTCCGCCGGGCGGGCCTGCCGCCACCCACCCTGAGCACGCTGTTCAACCCCGCCGCCGCCGTGCCGATCGCACAATAGAGAACGTTTATTCCTTATTTATCGGCGCCTGACAGGCTGTGTCCCGGACGCCACCATCGGTGATGGGCAGATCCCCGGACCCGGCGTCCCGTCGGTCATGTCCGCGTATGTGCGAGGGGTACGTACGCGTGTCATGCCGCTCTCGCGCCGCCCGGGCGCACCCGCACCGGCCCCGCCACCCCCGTTGTGACCGCGTTCCTGCGCCGGATCACACCGGGGTGATTTAAGATTGCCCGCAGTTTCGCCAAGAGTTTGCTGTGCACCGAACCTGTTGTCCGTGATCGGCGATGAAGGCGGGCCCGTGGGCATTTTGCGTGATCACAAGACCTTGCTGTCCAACGTCGCCCTGGTGAGCATCATGCTCCTGGGCGGGGCGTATCTGGCCTTCGGGGTGGCGCGGGTGCGACCGCCGGGCGATACCTTCGCCGTCACAGTGCATTTGGATAAGTCGGGTGGACTGCAGTCCGGCAACGACGTGACCTGGCGCGGCTACCGGGTCGGCAAGATCCGGCAGATCCAGCTCGTGGACGGTGGCGCGGAAGTGGCCGCGGTCGCGGAGATCGACCGGCGGTACGACATTCCCGCCGACACCGCCGTCTACGTGGGCGGGCTGTCGGGGGCGGGCGAGCAGTACCTGGACTTCCGGCCGAATACCGATGCCGCGCCGTACCTGTCGAACGGCACGGTGATCCGCTTCGATCCCGAGCGCATCACCACCCCCGTGCCCATCTGGTCGGCGCTGGACAACACCAGCGCCCTGCTGGCGCAGATCGACCCGAACAAACTGACGGTGATCCTCAACGAACTCGACGTCGCGCTCAGCGGCGGGCCCGAACAGCTCCGGCACCTCGTGGAAGGCATCAGCCTGGCCACCACCGGCCTGGACAACCTGCTGCCGCAGACGACCAGTCTCATCGAGAATCTGCGCGTGATCGCGGACACCTCGAGCCACGCGCAACCGGATCTGGGCACGCTGACCCGTAATTCGCGCGTCCTGGTCGATCAGGCCAACGGCGCCAACGCCGAACTGCGACAGCTGCTCGCGGACGCGCCCGGTCAGCTCGCCATCGCCGAGGCCACCCTGACCCGCAACGAGGAACCCATCGAGCAGCTGGCGCATACGCTCAGTGCCATCGTCACCAGCGCGCTGCTGCGCACCCCCGCGCTGCGGGCGCTGTTCCCGGGGCTGGTGGTCGGCACCTCCGCCATGGGAGTTCCGGCGCACGACAACGAGTTCCACACCATCCTCGATGCCTGGCCGCGGCCGTGGTGCGACTACACCGCCAGGACGACCCCCCTGCAGCAGGCGACCGACGGCACGTTCCCGAGCTGGAACTACTGCGTGAATCCGCCGCCGGAACAGCAGATTCGGGGTTCGGGGAATGCGCCCCGTCCCGATATCCCGAACAACGGCGCGCAAATGCCGACCGGGGCCGACCCGAACGAACGCACGCCACTGCCGGTGCGCTGACGATCTCCGCGTGTCGGCTCGCGGGTTCATCCCGCGAATTTCCGAATCGAGCCCGCAGAATGGTCCCGTGGTACCGCCAGGTGGTCCCAATGCTCGTGCCCATGTAATTGTCCCGCCGCCCTGGTCGGCAGTTCCATCGAACAGGGTGGCGGGCAAGGCTAGAGAGGTCAGACGACTCGATGATGAGCAAGCGTTCCCTCGGCCTGGCGGCCCGCACGGCCGTCCTGGCCGGTGTCGCGTCCGCCGGTCTGGTGGCGGCTCCCGCGCAGGCCGAGCCGCTGTGGCCCGGCGGGCCGGAGGTTCCGGGCATGCCCGCGATCGTTCCCACCGTGCCGGTCACCGCGCCGTGCTCGGAGAAGGCGCGGGCGTGCTTGCGGCTGAGCACGAATGAGGCCTGGCTGATGGACAAGGGCCAGGTTGTTTTCGGTCCCACGCCCATTTCGCATGGAATGCCCGGTTTCGAAACACCGCCGGGCGTGTTCAATGTGGCATTCAAGCGGGCGTTCCATTGGAGCACCATGCATCACGCGCCGATGGAATACGCCATCTTCTTCAACGGCGACATCGCTTTTCACATCGGTCCCGTGGACAAGCAGTCGCACGGCTGTATTCGCATGACACCGGATGGGGCGAAGGAATTCTTCCAGCATCTCAATACCGGTGACGTCGTCGAGGTCGTGGTCTAACCCGGCACTCGCGCACCCGCCCCCTTCCGCTCGCCGGGAGGGGGCTTTCCCTTGCCGTGCACGGTGACCGCCATTACAGTTACGCACCAGTAGGAACGCTAGCGTTCCCTGATCGAAGTGTGGAGCCGTAGATGACGAGATCGACCACCGCCGTGCCGGAACGGGTTGCCGCGACCGCCATTTCGACTCCTCTACACGATGCTCGCACCCTGTCCCGCACGCTCGTCACGCATTTCGCCGAACACGTGGCGCCCTGCGGCACGCTGCCCGGCGACGCCCTGCGCGGCGATGTCACCGCGGTGACCCGCACCTGCCTCGAACTCGCGGCCGCGGTGCTCGAGGGCCGCGACGGCGGCGCCAAACTCGAACGCCTGCGCCGCGCGGGCGCCGACTGGGCGCGCGAGGGCATTCCGATCGGCACCATTCACCGTGCGGTACACGACGGTTTCGCCCTCGGCTTCGATCTCATCGTGGACTCCGCGGGCCCGGAACAATACGACCGCATAGCGGAGACGGCCCGCCGACTCATGGAGGTGCAGGCCATGGTCGGCACCGCGTTCGCGGTCGCGTACGTGCGCGAGCACCGGGCGGTGGCGGCCGAACATCACAGCGCCGTGCACACCGTCACCTCGGCGCTGCTGGCCGGGCATTCGGCCGCGACCATGGCACGGGCCGGCGGGGTGGAGATCGACGAGGCGTATCACGTACTGGCGCTCGGCATTCCGGCGCACGTCGGGGAATCCGATCCGGCCACCGATCCCAAGGTCGTGGCCCGGCGCAAGCTGCGCCGACTGCAGTCCGAGCTCGCCGATCGTTGCGCCGGGCGCGCGCTGGCGCTGCTCGGCACCGACGGCGGCACCGTGCTGCTGCCCCAATCCGCCATCGTCGCAGCAGATCTCGAATCACTCGTGCTCGCACTGTCCGTCGCGGCCCAGGTGCCGATCACCGCCATCGCCCTGCACACCGCGACCGCGGCGATACCCGCGGCCGCGGACCAGGGGCACGAGCTCCTGGATCTGGTGCACCGCCTCGGTTGCGCACCGGGCCTCTACAACTTCGACGACCTTGCCATGGAGTACCAGCTGACCCGGCCGGGTCCCGGGCGCGAATACCTCGGCGCGCTACTGGATCCGCTGGACGAGCACCCCGAACTGCTGGAAACCCTGCGCCGCCACATCGCCAACGACCTCAATCGCAAGCGCACCGCCCGGGTGCTCGGGGTGCACGCCAATACGGTGGACTACCGGCTCAAGCGCATCGCGCTGCTCACCGGTTTCGATCCGGCCCAATCCTCGGGACTGTGGTATCTGCGCTCGGCGCTGGTGGCGCGGTCCTACGATCGGCCCGGGGCGGGCGACCCGCCGCCATCCGCGTCAGCGTCGCGGCGAAGGCCAGATGCCCCGCCAGCGCCGGCCGGGTCAGCGCCACCGACCACACCGTCCGAATCCCGGCCGGGTCCGGCGGACGATGCGCGAAGCGGTCCGCCAGCCAATCGAACATGAGCGGCGCGGCCAGGAATTGCAGCGGCAGATGCATACTCAGCCGATCGCGGATATAGCGCACGTCCGCGCCGAGGTCGAGATAGCGCCGCACCTGGGCGTCGATGTCGGCGACGGCGATGACCTCGTCGTTGACCCCCTGAACCACCAACAACGGCATGTCCGGCGCCTGCGCGCCGGGCCGGATCTCGTCGAGCACCGCGCGCAGGTGCGGATGCGCGAGCATAGCCGCCAGTCCCGCTCCGGCATGGCGTTCGGCGTCGCGCCCGGCGAACCGGGCCAGCAGCGGGAAGGTGGCGGTGGTCTCCGCGCGCTCGAGCAGGCGCAGATACGCGGCCGAAAGATGTTCGCGCAGCACCAGTTCCAGCTGCGGATAGGCACGGCGCAGGGCGGCGGTGAAGACCATGGCGAAGCCCGCGAAGGGTGAGCCGTTCAGCCGCACGAACGCCGCTGCCGGATCCCCGACCGGCGAACCGGCGACCGCGCCCGCGATGTCGAGTTCGGGTGCGTACTCGGCGGCGAGTTCGGCCGCCCAGGCGGTGGCGAGCCCGCCCCCGGAATAGCCGAGCAGGCCGACCCGGGTCTCGGCCCGCAGACCCAGCGGGGCGAAGCGCAGGGCGGCCCGGGCCGCGTCGAGCGCGCGATGGCCGGGTTCGCGCGCGGCCCCGAAATGACCGCCGGCCCCTTCGTGATCGGGCACCGAGACCACCCAGCCCCGCTCCAGCGCACTGATGATGAGCGGCAGTTCGATCTGCGGAATCGAGCCCGCGGCCCGGGCGCGATGGCGTAATGCGTAGGAGGGGAAGCACATCGGGGCCACCGCGTCGATGGCGCACTGGAACGACAGCAGCGGGCGATCGCCCGGGTCGGCGCCCGCGGGCAGCAGGACCGTGGTCACCGCCGCCTCGGGCGCGCCGCGCAGATCGGTGGTGCGGTAGAGCAGCTGCCACGCGGCCACCCGCTGGGGTATCAGCCCGAACAGGGCCAATCGCACCGCGCGCGTGCGCAATACGGCGCCGGGAGCGAAGGCTCCCAGCGCCTCCGGAGCCAGGTAGAACGGATCGGCGTCCGGGAGCAGCGGTCTGCCCGGGTCCGGATCGGCGTCGTTCCGGAGCAGCGGTTCGGCCAGCGAATCGCCGATGGTCATGGTGGTTCCTCTCGGGCAGGGGCGCTCGCCGCCGGGCGGTCCGCCCGGCGGCGGCGGTGGGTATGCCCGGC
>NZ_JBEXUS010000212.1:0-5142 GCF_040614455.1 Nocardia sp. NPDC005978 | reverse complement strand
ACAAACACTTTTCCCCTCCCCCCCGCTCTTCCTATCTGGATTACCCAAATCTGTCCAACCGCGGGGCGCGGCAACCCGATCGGGTTGCCGCGCACGGCCTTTCGTTGCGTTCGGCCCGTCCGCGGACCGAGATGGCGTCCCAACCTCGCCACCTCGGCGCCGAGGGCCGGGAACCCATCCGGCCCTGCGGAACCCGGTCCTGCGGAACCCGGCGTCAGTGCACCTGACGTCCCGTGGCGTCCCAGTACTTCGCGCGCAGGTCGCGCTTGAGGATCTTGCCCGCGCCGGAAACCGGTAGGGCGTCGACGATTTCGATCGTGCGGGGGGCCTTGTAGCCCGCGATCAGGGACTTGACGTGGTCGCGGAGATCCTCGGCGGTCAGGGTCGCGCCGGGCTGGCACACGATCACCGCGTGCACCCGCTCGCCCCATTCCTCGTCCGGCACGCCGATGACCGCGCAGGCCGCCACGGCGGGATGACCGGCGACCGCGTTCTCCACCTCGGCCGAGTACACGTTCTCGCCGCCGGTGACGATCATGTCCTTGAGCCGGTCCACGATGTAGACGTAGCCCTCGGCGTCCATGTATCCGCCGTCGCCGGTGTGCATCCACCCCTCGCGTACCGCGCTCGCGGTCTCCTCGGGCTTGTTCCAGTAGCCGAGCATGACGTGCCCGCCCGCGACCGTGATCTCGCCGACCGTGCCCGCGGGGACCTCCGCGCCGTCGGCATCGACGATGCGAATCTCGCTGTGCGGGGCGGCGCGTCCGGCCGAGCGCAGCCTGCCGGCGGCGTGATCGGCCGGGCCGAGCAGTGTGGCGATGGGTGCGAGTTCGGTCATTCCGTACGCCTGGGTGAACCCGGCCTGCGGGAACGCCTTCATCGCGCGCTCGAGCACGGCCGCGGAAATCGGTGAGGCGCCGTACATCACGTGCTCGATGCTGGACAGATCGTGGTCACCGATGGCGGGGTGATCGGCCAGCACCTGGATCATCAGCGGCACCAGCACGGTGTCGGTGGCCCGGTGCCCGGCGATGGCGGACAGCACCGCGACCGGATCGAAGACCGGGATCATGATGTGGGTGCCGCCGAGCGCGAGCGTGCCGTACCAGCCCGCCAGATCCGCGAGGTGGAACATGGGCGCCACGTGCAGGAATCGCCCGCGCGGGCCGAACAGGAAGCCGCTGGCCACCCCGCCCAGCGCGGAGGCCGCCAGGTTGTTGTGGCTGAGCATGACGCCCTTGGGGAAGCCGGTGGTTCCGCCGGTGTAGAACACGCCCGCCAGGGATTCGCTGCCGCGGCGGGCATCGGGGATCGGCTCGGCCGCCGTGATCAGGGCCTCGTAGTCGAGCAGGCCGTCGGGGGTGGGCAGGTCGCCGCCGTGGATGATGGCGCGCAGGTCGGGGGCGCGCTCGGCGATGGCGGGGACCAGGGCCGCGAAGGCGTCGTCCACGACCAGCACCTCGGTGCCGGAATCCCGCAGCGAGTAGGCGATTTCGTCGGCGCTCCAGCGGGTGTTGACCGGATTGAGCACCGCGTCCGCCCACGGCACCGCCAGCAGGTATTCGTGATAGCGATCCGAGTTGAGTGCGAGCATGGCCACCCGATCGCCGGATTCGACCCCGAGCCCGCGCAGCGCGCTCGCCAGCCGTGCCACCCGATCGCGGACCTCGGCGAAGCTGCGGGTGCGGTCGCCGCAGATCGTCATGGGGGCGTCGGGATGCTGCTGGGCGCCTCGGTGCAGGCCCTGGGTCAAATACATCGGCGATCCTTCGTCGAACGGCGGTGGTCGGTGTGACGAGTATCGCCGCGCGAGTGTGACCTGGGCCATGGAGAAGCAGCCGGACTATGAGTTGTCCGATTTGTTGGTTTTTCCAAACGGCGGACGTAGCCTCGACAGTGTCATGACAGCAGCCAGGGACGCCTCGAGATCGCCGGCCAAGCGCCGATTGGCCGCGCACGTCCTGGGTCATTCCGAGTTGCTCGCCGGCCGGGTGGTCGCCCGCGCCCGCGCCGAGATGCCCGCCTACGCGGCCCTGCCCACCGCGTCCACGGTCACCGCCACCATCGGCATCCTGTCACGATTGCTGACCGCGCTGCGCGATGGCTCCCCGCTCGGCGCCGATGACCTGCGCGCCATCCGGGAGTTCGGGGAAACCCGTGCCCGGCAAGGTGTTTCGCTGGCCGAGGTGCAGAACGGCTGGCGCATCGCGGTGCGTGAGCTGCTGGACGATTTCACCGAGTCCGGCAAGACCGTGCGGGTCGGGGCGCGCGCGATGCTCGAGCTGACCCACGACCTGCTCGAGATCGTGGACGAGGCGGCCGCGCACTACACCGGCGGGCATCGCGACGTCGAGATCGAACTGGCCCAGCACGATCAGGATCAGCGCGCGGAGTACGCGCGCGGGCTGTTGCTGGGCGGGCTCGGGCCCGCCGACATCCACATCGGCGCGCAGAACTACGGCCTCGATGTCGAGGGCTCCTACCGGGCGTTCCGCGCTCGCCCGGACGATCACGCCGCCGATGCCGCCCTGCGCCGGGTGCTGCGCGGCGAACCCGCTCGCGCGCTGCGCGGCCTCGCCACCGTCATCGACGGCGACGTGACCGGCTTCCTGTCGGCCGCCTGCCCGGTCGAGACCGCCGGGCTCATCGGCTTCGGCCCGCCGGTGCGCCTCGGCGAATTGGATCGATCGTTCCGCCTGGCCAGCCGCATGCTGGCCACCGCGCAGGTCTACGGCCGCACCGGCGCGGCCGACCTGACCACGCTCGGCGTGCTGCCCGCGGTGGTGGCCGACACCGACCTCAGCGAGGAACTGGCCCGCCGCTACCTGGACCCCCTGGGCACGGGCGAGCAGGCCCGCACCGTGATCGACACCGTGGAGCGCTTCTTCGACCTCGGCATGCGCGTGGAGGCCACCGCCGACGCCCTGATCGTGCACCAGAACACGGTCCGCTACCGCCTGTCCCGCTTCGAGGAACTGACCGGCACTGACCTGCGCACCCCCCACTCGGCCGTCCAGATCTGGTGGGCGATCCAGCACCGCCGCACCCACCCCCGCCCCTGACTGCGTGGTCCCCCCCCGGGATGGGCGCCGTGGTTGGGGCGGTTCGGGTTACGAGCAGCCGGCGGGGGCCGGGACGCCGGCGAAGCGGTCGTCGAGGAAGTGCAGGGCATCGGCTACGCCGCTCAGGGCCGAGACCAGGTGGGTGGGGGTGCTCGTGCGGCGGTAGCTGACGGTCGCACCCGCGCCGCACCAGGCGGCGACCGCCGCGTCGGTCGCCGCGATCGGGAGTGCGTCGTCGCCGGTGGAGTGCCAGACGAACGACGGTGCGCCGGGGACGTTGCCGTCCAGGCGGAATCTGTTCGCCAGGGCTGTGATTCGTGGGTGGGTGGCCAGGCCGGGGCTCGCGGCGTAGTCGTCGAGGTGGCTGAAGGCGTACTTGCCGCCGAAGTCGTGGCCGCAGGCGCGCGTGTTCTGTGCCAGGGCGGTCCGGCCGCGTTCGTTGAGCAGGGCCGGGATATTCGCTTCGGGCACAATGCGATCCAGGGCAGACAGGGCCAGCAGGCCGAGTCCGGCGCTGTAGGTGCCGCTGGTGCCTCCCAGCGCGCCGATCAGATCGGCGGGCAGCCCGCCCATGGCGACCCCGGCCGGTGCGAGCTCGGGCGCGTACTCCGGTTGCGCCGCGGCCGCGAAGCTGGTGGCGTAGCCGCCGCCGGAATAGCCGAGCAGGCCGACGGGTGCGGCGGCCAGTCCGGCCGGAGCGAAGGCGCGGGCCGCGCGGATACCGTCGAGCACGCCGTGCGCGCTCTGTGGTCCGTCCAGGAAGCGCTGATCGGGGCCCTGGTAGTCCGGGAGCACGACGGCCCAGCCCCGGTGCAGCAGGGTGAGCGCGCCCAGCGCCTCGCCGTTGGTGTTGTTGAACCCGGCGGCGAACGCGGCCCGCACGGAATACGATGTGGTGCAGTCGATTCCGAGGCTGTCCTCGGCGATCTGGTAGCTCAGCAGCGGGCGGGGCCCGGGGCCGGTCCAGGGCACGAGGGGCACCGCGATCGAGACGACGCCGGTGCTGGGCGCGCCGTCGGCGTCCGAGGATCTGTATTGCACCTGCCATACGCGCAGCAGCGGTCCCGCGTCGAGGCCGTAGGGATCCACCGCCCGCGATTTCAGCACCGTGCCGTTGGCCAGCGATCGTAGATTCGGCGGGGCGTCGTAGAAGGAGTCGTGTTCCGGCGTCGGAACCCGTTCCGCGGCAGCTGTTCCCGTGGCCGCCACCGCCGCGGTGACCGCGGTGAGGGTGACGAGGAGCGCGGCGCACCAGCGCCGGATCGGGCCTGCGGATGTGGGGTTCAGCCGGGCTGGGATCATGGTTTCCTTCGGCTCGCCGGACTATTTCGCGCAGCAGACTATGTGCTGTTCGCGGGCATGGTCCCGAGATTCGCGGGAAGCGGGCAGACTGACACGGGTGACGAACCTCAGCAAAGGTGCGAATGTGCCCGTTACCGCGGGTGCGGTGCGAGCGGTCCTGGCATGGTCGGGCGGGGCAGGGGTGCCCGATGTAGATGTGTCGGCGCTTCTTCTGGGCCCGGACGGGCGGGTGCGCTCGGACGCGGATTTCGTGTTCTACAACCAACCCCAACACGCCAGCGGTGCCGTGCGGCATCTCGGTAAGCGCGACACCGTCGACGGCCTGGACGTGAATCTGGCCGCGGTCGAGGCGGTCGTCGATCGAATCGCGGTGTGCGCCTCCGCCGATGGCGGTTCGTTCGGCCGGGTGCCCGGTCTGCACCTGCGCCTGCTGGACGCCGCCGGGGCCGAGATCGCCCGCTTCGACATCGCCGCCGGCGCCGAGACCGCCATGCTCTGCGGCGAGTTGTACCGCCGCGGCCCCGGCTGGAAGTTCCGCGCCGTCGGTCAGGGCTGGTCCAGCGGCCTGGCCGGTCTGGCAACGGATTTCGGCATCACCGTCGACAAGGAGCAGACCGCCCAACCGGTTTCCCCGTCCCCATCCTTCGCTCCCGCGCCCGGCCACGTGCCCCCGCCGCCCGCGCCGGGCTTCGACACGGTCAACCAGCGCTCGCGTCCGCTCCAGGACGAGGAACGCGCCATGCTCGAGGAGCTGAGCGCCTGATGCACACCTACGCCA
>NZ_JBEXUS010000211.1:0-5315 GCF_040614455.1 Nocardia sp. NPDC005978 | reverse complement strand
ATGGTACTGCACTCGACAGGGTGTGGGAGAGTAGGTCACCGCCGGAACATCATTCACAAAGACCCCCAGCTTCGGCTGGGGGTCTTTGTCGTTTCACGACCTCGGACTGATATTGCCTGGCCTGCAAGGCTGTTCGACTGCGAAGATCTGCGGATGAGTATGGATCTCGAGGAGCTCGTTGTCAGCCGTACGTTCCGGGTGCCGGCGGTCGAAGGACCGGCCGGGGACGGGACGATGGCGACGAGGCAATTCGACGCGGTCCTGATGTCGGCGGGGTTCAAGCTGTCCGGCGCGTTGTTCGCGCGGTTGTCCGGGCTCGCGGCGGGGACGGTCATCGACACCGCGGTGCGGGTGCTGCCCATGGTGCGCCGGTTGGTCGGCGACCATGTCGAGCACAACGTCTACTTCCGGGACTTCCCGGCGAATGTACCGAGCACCGTGGAGTTCTGGACCGAATGCCTGGTGCGCGCGCTCGGTGACGAGCTCGCCGCCGAGGCGTCCATCCGTTCGGGTGCGGTGAATCTGCTGGCGCTCCCCGGCTACGGGACCTATCAGCACGACTACGCCGAGATGATCGCCGCGCACGATGAGCTGATCGCGAGCGTGCGGGATCGGGTGACCGTCCTGCACGCGGGAATGACTCTGTCCGAGGAGGTTTCGGCGCTCTACCTGTCCATGGCGGGCAGTGTGACCCCGTTCGGGACCGAGGACGTGGCGGTGCTGCGCGAGCTGGCGCTGCACTGCGCGACCGGTCCCCAGCCCGCGGCCGTTCCGGTCCGGGAGCACCGCGCGATTCTCAACGAGGTGCGCCTGGCCGCCGGCGCGGATCTGCTGGTGGATACCGTGACCGATGTGCTGCGGCTCGCCTGTCTGCTGTCGGACGGCGATGTCTCGCTGCTCGAGCCGACCCGGTTCCGGAGTTTCCGGCGTCCGGTGCGCCGGGCCCTGCTGGCCGCACTCGACGGGGTGATCGCGGCCCAGCCGGCCAAGCTCGGCGATGTCGGGGTGCGCCGTGAGGCGTGGAAGCGGCTCGGGGAGCGGCTGCATCCGCACGAGTACCCGCGATACGACTCCGCGGCACAGGTTTTCGCGGTGGCCCGGGGTGAGCTGGCGGCTCCGTCCTTCGCCTCCCGGCTGGAGCGGATGCTCGCGGACGGTGATGTGGTGGGCGCGGCACGGCTGCTGCGTTCCGCGCCGGGGATGCTGTTCCGGTCGATGGACAATCTGCTGCGCAAGGCCTTCGGTGACCTCGAGCGCGAGGGCGTGCTGCTCGAGCTGACCGGCGCGGTCGAGGAGGTGTCCGGCCGGGTGCTGCTGTCGGTGCGTGAGCATCTGGACAATCGCGAGTCCGGGGAGATGCGGATCTTCGCGAATCGCTCGGGCCGGGGCGCCGTTCTGCCCGACGAGCGGTACCCGATCGCGCCGGAGGTGCTGGACCTGCTGCGGGAGATGATCGATCGCGAGATCACGCGGCGGCTGGACGTGCCGCTGCCGCTCGTCATCGATCCGGAGATCCTCGAGGTCGCGCTGCCGTTGAGCGGCAAGGGCATCGGCGACGGTCTCGGGGTGTTGCCGCGCGGGTCGGTCACCACCGTCGACGCGGAGCTGCTGCGGTTCTTCGTGTACTGGCACGAGCGTGCGGTGCGGACCGATTTCGATCTGTCCGCCGTGCTGCTGGACCGGGATTTCACGAGTATCGGCTGGCTGTCGTACACCAATCTGACCGAGGTCGGCGGCGTGCACTCCGGTGATATCACCGCGGCTCCGGATGGCGCGTCGGAGTTCATCGACGTCCGGCTGGACAAGGTCGAGGCCGCCCTGGTGCTGCCGCAGGTGAACATCTACACCGGCGAGGGCTTCGACGAGGTGCGGGAGTCGTTCTTCGGCTACATGTCCCGCGATGCCTATCAGCAGGGCGCGCCGTACGAGCCGCGTACGGTTCGGGCGAAGTCGGACCTGCGCGGTGCGGGCCGAACCGCGCTGCCGCTGGCCTTCTTCCGGCACGCGGACGGCCGCTGGCGGGCGAAGTGGCTGCACCTGCACCTGTCCGGGTCTCCGGAGTTCAACCGGGTGGAGTCGAACCAGCTGACGACGGCGACGCTGGCGCGGGCGGTGGTGGAGCGCCGCTATCTGACCGTCGCGTATCTGGTCGGCTTGCTTTCCGCGACAACCGAATCGGTCCTGTGGGACGGCGGTCCGATCACCGAACCGGTGACCTTCATCGGTCTCGCCCGGCCGGATGGTCTGCCCGCCGGCTCGACGGTCGTCACCCCGGAGAATCTGCGGGACCTGATTCCCGCCTGACTGCTACGGTAAGGGCCGGCGAGGCCATGGTGGCGCTTCCTTCTCAAGAAGGCTCTTCGGGGCTGGATTTCACTCCAGCGTCACCGCTTTCCTCCCTCTGCGCCCCCCGATCCGCTGTGATCGGGGGTTTCGCGTTTCGCCGCCCGGACGCGTGAAAAACCCGGTGACTCCGTCCGGCCGCCTCTGCTAGCGTTGCCGGAGGCGAGGCCATGGGGATGCTTCCTTCTAATCTCTCTTCCAAAGAATCCAGCGTCTCCGCTCTCCTCGCCGCTCGCGTGGCCCCGATTCCGATCGGGGACTACGCGGTTACACCGCAACGTTTTTCGCACCGCACGGTGCGGGCCGGAAGGGAGCCGATCATGCGTGACATTCGTCCGCGCGTCGCTGCCCGTTCGCGGTTCGACGTGATCCTGGTGTCCTCGCCGGTTCGGTGCCGGCTGCGCGGCCGGTACTGAGTACCCGGCGCATTTTCGCGACTTCCACCGGGAGCCTGGAGGCTCCCGTCGTGGCGTGTTCGCGGCCGATGACGCTCCCGCCCGACCGCGGGGCGGGCGTCGGCCGCGCCGGGCAATCGCGCTGTATCTGATTCGGATCAGCACGAAGGGCCAAGACTTTGCGTACCAACACTTCTCGACAATCCATCGCCGCCGTTCGCAACCTCGGCATTCTCGCGCACGTGGACGCGGGCAAGACCACGGTCACCGAGCGAATGCTGTTCCTGGCGGGTGCCATTCACAAGCGCGGGGAGGTGCACGACGGCACCACCGTCACCGATTTCGACGCCCAGGAGCGCGAGCGCGGGATCACGATCTTCGCGGCCGCGGTGGCGTGCGAGTGGAACGCGCACCGTCTCACCGTGATCGACACCCCCGGGCACGTGGACTTCTCCGACGAGGTCGAGCGGTCGCTGCGGGTGCTCGACGGCGCGGTCGCGGTGTTCGACGCGGTGGCCGGTGTCGAGCCGCAGAGCGAATCGGTCTGGCGGCGCGCGGATCGCTACGGGGTGCCCCGCATCGCGTTCGTGAACAAGATGGACAGGGCGGGAGCCGATTTCGCGGACGCCGTCCGGTCCATCCGCGCCCGGCTGCATCCGGCCGCGCTGGCGGTGCAGCTGCCGATCGGCGCGGAGGACGGGTTCACCGGTGTCGTCGACCTGCTCGGCATGCGGGCGCTCGTCTGGACGGCGGGCACGCTGACGGCGGGCCCGATTCCGGCCGAGCTCGCCGACCGCGCCCGGCAACTCAGGCGCGAGCTGGAAGAAGCGGTGGCCGAGCGGCATTCGGGTGCGCTGGAAGAACTCTACGCACGGCCGCAGCTCACCCGGGCCGCCACGGCGGCGTCCGTCATCGACTCCGCTCGGGCCGATGCCGGGTCGGCGCGGGTCGGCGCCGGATCTCCAGCCGATCTGCGCGGTGAGTCCGGCGCCGACGACAGCCGATTCGACCGGCACGCGGTCGTCGGTGGCGGTTCGGGTCATCCCGAAACAGCCGCGGCGCTGTCGGATACGACGTTGGCTACCGCCCTGCGGGAACTGACGCTGTCCGGCGAAGTGGTGCCGGTGCTGTGCGGCGCCGCGTACCGGGACATCGGGGTCGAGCCGCTGCTGGACGCGATCGTGGACTTCCTGCCGTCGCCGCTGGATCGCCCGCCGGCGCGCGGCGAGTGGGAATGCGGCGAGCCCGGGGACTGCGTGATCGCCCCCGATCCGGCGCAACGCCTGGTCGCCCTGGTGTTCAAGGTCCAGGGCGTCGGGTCGGCCCGGCGCACGTTCCTGCGGGTTTACGCGGGCACGCTCAGCAAGGGCGATGTGGTGCTCGATGTGCTCGGCAACCGATCCGAGCGGATCGGGCGCATCCTGCGGGTGCAGGCCGATCGGCACACGGAGATCGAGCAGGCCGTGGCAGGTGACATCGTCGCCGTGATCGGCCCGAAGTCCGCGCGCGCGGGAGCGACGCTGTGCCCGCCGGAGGCGCAGGTGCTGCTGGAGCCGCCGGCGGTCACCGAGCCGGTGGTGTCGGTGGCGCTGGAGGCCAAGGCTTCTGCCGACGTCGAGCGGCTGACGACGGCGCTGACGCGGCTCGTCGACGAGGATCCGTCGCTGGTCGTGCGCACCGATCCGGAGTCCGGTCAGACCCTGCTGTCCGGGCTGGGTGAACTGCATCTGGAGGTCGCGGTGGAGAAGATCCGCCGGGAGCGCGGGATCGCGGTGACGGTGGGCCGCCCGCAGGTGGCCTACCGGGAGTCCGTGGTGCGCGGGGTGGCGGGGCTGCGGTACCGCCACGCCAAGCAGTCCGGCGGTCCGGGGCAGTTCGCCGATTTAGTGCTCGATGTCGAACCGCTCGATCCGGCAGCGGATTTCGAGTTCGAGTCCACCGTGACCGGCGGGCGCGTGCCGCCCGAGTACGTGCGGGCGGTCGAAGCCGGTTGCCGCGATGCCTTGGCGTCGGGTCCGCTCGGCGGGCACCCGGTGATCGGGCTGCGGGTCCGGCTCACCGACGGTGCGACCCATCCGGTCGATTCCTCGGAGCGGGCATTCCGCATCGCGGCTCGGCAGGCGGTGCGGGAGGCGTTGCAGGGGAGCGCGCTCCAGCTGCTGGAGCCGACGGTCGAGCTGACGGTCACCGCGCCCGAGGACGACATCGGCGCGGTGCTCGGCGATCTCGCGGCCCGCCGCGGCCGGGTCACCGAGTCGGCGGTGCACGGCGGTACGGCGGTCGTCACCGCGATCGCACCGCTCGCCGAGATATTCGGCTACGCAACGCGTTTGCGCAGCCGGACGCACGGCCGCGGGGCGTTCGCGACCCGGCCGCTGGGCTACGCGCCGGCCCCGGCGGGCTAGCGGGTCGCCGGCGGCCGCGGCTCGATTGGGTTCCCCGGTGGTCCTTTGCCGGGCTGGGATGGCGGCTCGGTTGCCCTCGCCCTCGGCCTTGCCGCCGGGCCGAGGGCGGGTTCGACTTGCCAGGTGCCAGGTGCCAGGTGCCAGGTGCCAGGTGCCAGGTGCCAGGTGCCAG
>NZ_JBEXUS010000210.1:0-5429 GCF_040614455.1 Nocardia sp. NPDC005978 | reverse complement strand
TCCCGTCTCCGGACGGGAGCGGCCTTCGCCGTTCCACACCCCTCCCGCCCCCACCGACCATCGGGGCGGGATCCGATGCGCACGTCGATCGATCGCCCGGCGGTCACCGCCGCACGGGGTCCGCGTGAACCCGCGCCGGTGATGCCCGAGGCCGCCCGCATCCTCGCGATGCGGGCGGCAGCTCGTTCGGCACGCCGTCGCGGCCGGGACGCTACTTCGGGAGGTGGGCCAGGGCGTTCTCGGCGACCGCCTGGGCCACGTCGGGATTGTTGCTCATCACGCCGACGATGGGGAGCTGGCGGATCGAGCGATTGCCCCAGACGCCCGGAAACTCCTCGCCGACGATCACATCGATGAAGGTGTCGCCCTGGTGTTCGGAGCGGTAGCCGACGTAGTCGCCCAGGCGCACCTCCTGCTTGTCCAGGGTGATCAGATCGCGTTCGCGGTTCTCCAGCGAGATGAGCGTGGACGCGCCGTCCACGGTCAGGTAGCAGCTGTCGAGAGTTTGCTCCTGCCAATCGAATTCGACCTTGCGGGTGGCCTGTAACTTCTCCAGGCCGACGCACGGCGAGGTCAGCGCGGACAGCACCGTGACCGTCGTGGCGGGCGAAGTGCCCTGTGCCGGATGGTCGTTCCACTGTTTGATGACGCCGGGGATGAGCTTGTCGCCGGTGGCGCACGGGTCGGCGGCCCTGTCCATCTCCACCGAGACCGTCACCCCGAGACCGCCGTCCAGCGGGATGCGGTAGTCGCATTCGGTCTGCACCAGCTGATCCCGCTGCTCGGCGGGCACCGTCTCGCGGATGTCGACGCGGTGCACCTTGCGGTCCTGCACCTCGATCATCGACCCGTATTTGAAGGTCTCGAGCTGCGGCGCGAATCCGATGCGCACGTCGACGTCGATCCGCTGGTCCGGCCCGCCGGTCACCACGGCCGAGCAGTTCGTGGTCATGGACGAGGTGCCGACCGTCACCTCGGGTCCCAGCTCGCGCAGCTCGCCCGCGTCCAGCAGCGCGCAGGGGTCCACCGCGCGCGCCCAGCCGATCGTCTCCGAGCGCGAATCCCCCGGCGGCGCGGCGGCATTGGACTTCGCACCCTGCTTCGCGTCGTCGCCGCATGCGACGGCGGTGCAGAGCAGCACCGTGACCAGGACCAGCAGTCTTGACACCAACACATCCCCTCGTTCGTTCGAGCACGGAAGAGCCAGGCCCGAGCAGCCTATGCGGCGGGCCGGACGCCCCCGCACCGAGCTACCCGGCACCCGCCCGTCCCGATCGCCACGCCGGTGCGCACACGCCGCAGGAGGCGTGGCTCGTGTTGTCCCGCAGTGCGCTCGCTGTCTACCAGTCCCCCGGCAGGGCCCTGCTCGAGCACCCGTGCCACCCGTTCAGCTTGGCAATCTGCGCAGCTGCCGGGAGGTTCGTTGTCGGTTTGCCACGCGGGTGCTTGCATCGTCGTATGTTCACCGAGGCCCAGCTGTATTCGCCGGTGACCAAGGGCGCCGGCGGCGACGTCACCGTGCATCTGAGCGATGCGCATCCGGGCGTGCACGACCCCGCGTATCGGGAGCGGCGCAACGCGATCGCCGCGCTCGCCCTCGGGCACCGGCCGGGCACGGCGGCGCCCGCGATCGAGTACACCGAGCAGGAGCAGGGGGTGTGGCGGATCGTCGCCGCCGAACTGGCCCGCAAACGCGAGCGGTACGCCTGCGCGGAGGTGAACGCGGCGGCCGCGCGGCTGGATCTGCCCGCCGATCACATTCCCCAGCTGTCCGAGGTCTCGGCGAAGCTGTTCCCGCTCAGCGGCTTCGGCTACGCCCCGGCTGCGGGCCTGGTTCCGCTGCGCGAGTTCTTCGGCTCCTTCGCCGACCGAATCTTCCACTCCACCCAGTACATTCGGCATCATTCGGCGCCGCTGTACACCCCGGAACCGGACGCCGTGCACGAGATACTCGGGCATGCCAATCAATTGGCGAGCCCGCGCTTCGCGGCGATCTACGAGAGCGCGGGCGCGGCCGTCGCCCGAATCGGCACCGATCGCGCGCTGAAGTTCCTGGCCGATGTGTTCTGGTTCTCCATGGAATTCGGCGTGGTCCGCGAGGACGGCGAGATCCGTTGCTACGGTGCGGGACTGCTGTCCTCGTACGGGGAGATCGAGGAGTTCCGGCACGCCGAGCTGCGCCCGCTGGACATCACGGCGATGGGTACCGCGGTCTACGACATCACGCGCTATCAGCCGATCCTGTACTGCGCGGAATCGATCGGCGAGATCGAGGACACGGTCGGCGGCTTCTTCGCGGAGATGGACGACGAGTCACCGCTCAGAGCCGCATACCGGATTCCAGAAAGGCGATGACCCGCGCGATCGCGGTGGGGTCGAAGGGGTCCCGGTCCATCAGCACGGCCTTGGCGGCCCCGATCAGGGCCCCGGCCAGCGCGCGGACCTCGAAGTCGGCGGGCGTCCGCCCGGAGCGCTCGGCCACCAGTTCCGCGATCATGTCGACGTTGCGGTCCATCTCCATGGCCAGCACGCCGCGCAGTTCCGGGACGGTGGCCACGAAGGTGGCGCGGTCGCGCTCGAACGCGAACTCCGCCGGGTCCAGCGCCTCGAACGATTCGAGGGTGGCCCGCCGGAACGCCTCCAGCGCCGACAGCTCGACGGGCTGATCCCGGAACCGCTGAATCATGATCGGGTCCAGATCGTCGGCCAGCACCACCTGTTCCTTGGAGGGGAAGTAGCGGAAGAAGGTGCTCGGGGAGATCTCCGCCGCGTCGGCGATCTGCTCCACGGTGGTGGCGGCGTACCCCTGCTCGTGGAAGAGCCGGAAAGCCTCGCGCCGAATCGTGGACCGGGTGCGTTCCTTCTTGCGTTCCCGCAGGCCGGGCCGGGCCCGGCCCGCGGTGTCGGGGCCGGGCCGGGTCGATTCAGCGTGGATGGGCTCAGCCGGCATGTACCGATTGTGCAGCATCGGGCGCGGGCGCCGGCCCCGCCGGGGCCCGGGTGAGCAGCGCGGCCATGACCGTCGCGCCCAGGCAGACCGCGGCGCACACCCACAGCATGGCGCTCATCCCGCCCATGAAGGCCGTCTGCACGTGCGCGAGGAGCTCGGTGTCGCCGAGCCGATGGGCCACGCCCACACCGGCATTGACGCCGTCGTCGACGGGCGGCCGGTTCACGGAACCGAGCTCGGCGCGGTACCGCGTGGCCAGGACGGTGCCGAGGACCGCGACGCCGATGGTGCCCGCCGCCTGGCGCAGCGCCTGCAGCAGCGCGGATCCCGAGCCGGCGCGCTCGGCGGCGAGTTCGCCCATGGCCAGCCCCATGGCGGCGGGCATGACCAAACCCATACCGGCGCCGAGCAGGGCGAGCGCGGTGGCGGCGACCCCGTAGCCGCTGTCGGCGGTGAGCAGCGCGGCCAGCGCGAGTCCGCCCGCGAGCAGCGCGAATCCGCTGGTGAGCACGACCCGCAGTCCGGCCCGGGGCAGCAGCCTGTCGACCACGCGGCTGCCGACGATGAGTCCGCCGATCAGCGGCAGCAGGCGCAGGCCGCTGCCGAGCGCGTCGGCCCCGAGCACGGCCTGGAAGTACTGCGGCATGGTGAAGAACAGCCCGAACATGGCGAAGTTGACGACGATCATATAGACGGTGCCCCAGCGGAATCCGGGTGCGGCGAAGAGCCCGAGATCGATCAGCGGATGCGCCGCGCGCCGCTGCCACAGCACGAAGGCGGTCAGCAGCGCGACTCCGCCCGCCACCGCCGCCCACGCGAGGCCGTCGCCCCAGCTCTGCTCACCGAAGCGAATGAATCCGTAGGTGAGACCGAGCATTCCGAACACCGACAGCGCGACGCCGGGCAGATCCACGCGAACAGCGTTGGCGCTGCGCGATTCCGGGACCAGCAGTGCGACCGCGGTCGCGCCGATCGCCACCATGGGCACGTTGATCAGGAACACCGAACCCCACCAGAAATTTTGCAGCAGCCAGCCGCCGACGATCGGGCCGAGCGGCAGGCCGATGGCCGTGGAGGTGATCCAAATCGTCAGGGCCCGTTGACGATCTGCGGGATCGGGGAACAGGCCCGGCAGGATCGCCATGGACAGCGGCATCATGGCCGCCGCCGCGAGGCCGAGGACCGCGCGCGCGGCGATCAGCTGACCCGACGTGCCCGCGAAGGCGCAGGCCAGTGAGGCCGCGCCGAACAGCAGCAGCGCCGCCAGCAGGATCTTCTTGCGCCCGTACCGGTCGCCCAGCGCGCCCGCGGGCAGCATGACCGCGGCGAGCGCGAGGGTGTACGCGCTGCTGA
Source organism: Nocardia sp. NPDC005978 (assembly GCF_040614455.1). Lineage (NCBI taxonomy): Bacteria > Bacillati > Actinomycetota > Actinomycetes > Mycobacteriales > Nocardiaceae > Nocardia > Nocardia sp. NPDC005978. The sequence continues at coordinate 1,126 of NZ_JBEXUS010000210.1, read as the reverse complement.
ACCACTGCAGCGCGCCGGTGCCCGCGTGCAGATCGACGGCCAGGGTGGGCAGCGCGACGGTGAGCACGGTGACGTCGAGCCCGATGGTGAGCATGGCGACGGCCAGCGCGCCGAGCGCCAGCCAGCGCTTCGATGCCGAATCATTCATGACAGTCCCTATCAGTTGCTATCAACTCGATAATGAGAGAGTCTCTCATTTTAGATAGTCTGTCAAAACTTGTCGTGTCACGTAGCCGCCGCGGTCCCCGCGGCCGACGAACGCCCGGCGCGACGTTTCGCCGAGCCGCTGTTACCGTCATCCGGTCCGTTTTCAATGCGACTACCGCACAACAGGTCTGGATCTTCGAGGCTCTAAATGACTGAACAAGCAACAGAACCCGTGACGACACCGCTGCACCTGCAAGGTCGTGACGCCGTAATCGCCGCTGCCGCACCGGAAGAGTGGCGCGACGGTGTCCCCGACTACCACCTGAGCTCGGTCGTCATGCCGGTCGAGCGCACCACCGACCACGCGCCGGACTCGCTGGAGTTCATCGTCGAAGAACTCGTGAAGGTCTTCGAGATGGAGGTCTCGCACAAGAAAGATCCCGCGACGTGGGTCTCGCTGGTCGCCGAGCACTACCGCGGGCGGGTCAACGGGGGCGAGTGGCAGGACTCCGAGGAGTTCGCGCGCATCGGCTCGTACAACATCCTGATCGGTGAGAACCCGTACTACCCCGGCGGGGAGACCTTCGAGTCCTCGCACCACATCTTCCACACCGCCTTCCCGGGCGGCTTCTTCTGGGAGGTGCTCGAAGTGCTGTCCGGGCCGCCGACCGTCACCTTCAAATGGCGGCACTGGGGCCGGTACACCGGCGAGTACAAGGGCCACGAGCCCACCGGCGAGATGATCGAGATGACCGGCATCACCATTGCCAAGGTCAGCGATGACCTGCGCATTCTCGAGCTCGAGCACTTCTACGACAACAACCGGCTGCTCGGCCCGCTGGCGCACGGCTGCCCGGTCACCAAGACCTCCTGACGCATCGGACTTTCGCGCGTGCCCACAGCCCCGGGCCCGCCGCGCCCGCGATACGGCCCCCGCGTTCGCGGGGCCGTATCGCGCCCGTCGTCCCCGCCGCACAGC
>NZ_JBEXUS010000209.1:0-5703 GCF_040614455.1 Nocardia sp. NPDC005978 | reverse complement strand
TGCCCTGCCGGGCCTGCCCTGCCGGGCCTGCCCTGCCGGGCCTGCCCTGCCGGGCTCGGTCCCATCCGAGGGCGCACAGCTCCGTGCCCGAACCCGCAGGTCCGGACACGTCGAGCGGACGAGGAGACTCGCACCCCGTCGTACCGAAAAGCGCAGGCTCCGAGCCGATCACCGAGCCTGGGGTCAGCATGGCCGGCGCGTCGCGCACTGTTCTCAGTGCATCGTCGCCACGCGTCGCAGCCTTGCCATCGTTGCGGGGTCCGGGTGCTGCCGGAGCAGATAGCGGGGCGGGGACATGTCCGGGACCGGCTTCGCCTGGACTATGCCGACGATCAGATCCAGTGGGACGGCGAAGTGTTCGTCGGCCTCGGCGTCGTGCACGACCACCTGGTTCACGATCGGCATCAGCGTGTTGTCGGCGGCCACCCAGGGGGCCGAGGTGAGGCCGGTGCCGTCGGCCCGCAACGCCGCGATCACGTCGGCAACCAGCCAGTGTAGCCGCCGTCCGTGCGCAGGGCGCGCAGGCGTTCGGCTTGGGTCCGGTAGCAGTCCGCGGTGAATCGGGCCGAAGCCTCCTCTACCGCACGGAATTCGGGTGATTCGAAGCCGGGCTGATAGGGCGTGAGGCGGCCGCGGTCGCAGACGTACGGCAGCGGTGAGAGCGGGCGTTCGGCGCGCTCGTAGCGCCGCTGGATCTCCTCCCACAACCACGTCCCGCCGCCCATCAGGTTGCGGCCGAGCACCAGTTCGCCCTCGGCGGGCATGAACAACAGGGTGTTCGAGCCGAGGGCGTGGCAGACCTGCTCGTACCAGCCGTCGAGCATGGGGAAGGACCCCGCGAAATCACCGGGCTCGCCGGACAGTTCGATGAGCTCGGGCTTGCCCGTGCCCGCGGGCGGATCGTCCAGCGCGACCGCCGACGCTCCCTCCATGTTGCGGTAGGCCGCCGCGAACGCCTGCTCGGCGGTGATGCCCCAGTGTCGCAGCAGCGCCGGGACCACGTAGCTGCCCAGCAGCTCCGGGAAGACGTAGCCGTGCGCGCCGGGCAGATCCATCAGTACGTATTGATCGATGAGCGGCGACACCAGCGGGAGCGAGATGGGCGTGTAGTCACCGATATCCAGACCCAGGTCCGCGATGATGCGCCGGCGCTTGTGCACGGATTCGTCGCCGAAGCCCGAACGCCGGATCACCGGCCGCAGCAGCGGTGCGATGTCGTCGAGGTCCGGCACGGTGGTGTGGGTGAATGCCGGGTTCGTATTCTGCTGTCCCGGGGAATGATTCATAGTGCGTTCCGCCAAAGTTCCAAAAGCTCGCCGGTTTCGGCGGTCTGTGCCCGGATCGTGTCCGCCCTGAAGTCGACGTCGAAGCGCAATTCGCGCAAATCCGGGCCCCCGCCGGAGAGTGGTCCGCGGTCGCCGAGTTCCTCGTACGCGCCCGGCCGCCACCAGTACAGGCGCAACAGCAACTGGTGTTCGGACTGCGTCATGTACTGCTTGGCGATCCAGTAGACCAGGGCCGTCGTCGTGGCGATACTGAGCACCGGTCCGATCTCGTACACCACGACCACCTCGGGAGTCGGGAACGAGACCAGCGCGCCGAGCCGCGCGGTGGCCGGATTCACGTAGCGGGACAGCATGTGCGCATGGGCGCCGATGTAGCGGTGACCGGCCTCCAGCGCCAGCACCGTGACCGGCCCGTAGCTGTGCTCGAATACCCGGAAGTGGTCTTCCGCCAGCGAGTTCCGGATGGCCGCGCCGAAGACGGCGTTCGGATCCCGCCCTTTCACCTCCTGACGGTTCAGCGTCCGGATCGAGTCGGGGGTGTCGATCACCACCGTTTCCATCAGGCCCGGCGCCAGCCGTCGGGTCAGCAGGGCGTCGCCGCGCCGGACACGCAGATCACCGAGGGTGGCGACCTGGTTCATGTATTCGTCGGTGTATATCCGGATGCGCAGGTTCGAGTCGGTCGAATCGACGTTCGCGAACAGCGATACTGCCTGATCGGCGTAGCGCGTGGCGGCGGTGGGCAATCCGTGCTCGGCATGTGCGTCGATGAACCGGAACCACGGCTCGATCGGGAGGTCGGCGCGCTCGCCGTTCGGGGCGGTGATGGTGATCGCGGCCGGGTTCTCGAGGACTCCCCGATAGCCCCGAGACTCCAGCGCGTCGAGCAGCGAGTCGATATAGACGTTGTGCGCCAAGGTATTCCTAGCGATTCGGTGACGATGAAGCGAAGGGGGACCGGGTCCCGCTTCATCGGGAACCTTACGTCGGCGCGAATCTCTCTGCCACAAAAAGCAATACAAAACTGACGGGTAGCTTCGGCCGTCGCCGCCGCGGGTGTCGCGCTACGAAAGCCGTTCGGCCGTGGCCGTTTCCGGGGGATAGCGCAGGGACAGGCCGTCGACGAAAGCTGTCAGGGCCAATTCGAAGCTGTCGGCATCTATCTCGTCGGCCTTCGCGCGCAGCAGGTGGGCCTGGTCCAGGTGGGGGTAGCGGTCGCGGTAGAGGTGGGCGTCGTCCACGAAGCCGCGGGAGAACGAGCCCAGGGTCGCGCCCATCACCAGGTAGCGGGTGGCCGCGCCGATCAGGGTGGCCTCGCGCGGGGGCCAGCCGGCGGTGATCAAGCCGCCGTGGACGGCGTCGGCGGCGCGCAGATTCTCCTCGCGGGTGCCGGGGCCCGCCGCCAGGTAGGGGACGAAGTTGGGGTGGGTCGCCAGGGCCGCGCGGTACGAGCGCGCCCAGGAGACGAGGCCGTGCCGCCAGTCGCCCGCGGCGAAGGCCGAGGTGTCCACGCGGGCCATGATGCCGCGGGCGACGTCGTCCAGGAGATCGTCCTTGGTCGGGTAGTGGCCGTAGAGGGAGGCGGCCTGGACGTTGAGCTCGGCGGCCAAGCGGCGCATGGAGAGTTCGGGCAGGCCGTCCCGGTCGATCAGGGCGAGCGCGGCGGTGCGGATCCGGTCGCGGCTCAGCAGCGGGATCTTCGGTCTGGCCATGGTGAACACCTCCCGCTTCGGGCGTCGCGGCGGGTTGCGCCGGGAGTCTTGAAAAACCGAACAGCGTTAGGATAGCTTCGTGGCATTGACCTAACAACGTTCGGTTAGGAGCTTTCGCCGATGGATTTCGAGCTCGACGACGCGCAGCGGCAATTGCGCGACCTGGCCCGCGCCTGGGTGGAGAAAGAGGTCGTGCCCTACGCCGCCGCCTGGGATCGGGCGGAATCGGTGGACACCGCCATAGTCGGAAAGCTCGGGGCTATGGGGTTTCTCGGCATCGAGATCCCCGAGGAATACGGCGGGTCCGGCGGGACCGCCCTGGACTACTGCCTGCTGCTGGAGGAACTGGGCGTCGGCGACAGCTCGGTGCGCGGGATCGTCTCGGTGTCGCTGGGGCTGGTGGCCAAGACCATCAAGACCTACGGGACCGAGGCGCAGAAACGGGAGTGGTTGCCGCGCCTGTGTTCCGGCGACGCGCTGGGCTGCTTCGGGCTCACCGAACCCGGCACCGGATCCGACGCGGGCAGTCTGATCACCAAGGCCGAACGCGACGGCGACGACTGGCTGCTGACCGGCACCAAGATCTTCATCACCAACGGCACCTGGGCCGACGTCGCGATCATTTTCGCGCGCACCGGCGGACCCGGGCCCCGCGGGGTGAGCGCCTTCCTGGTGCCCACGGGCGCACCGGGATTCACGCGCACCGAGATCAAGGGGAAGCTCGGCCTGCGTGGGCAGGCCACCGCCGAACTGGTCCTGGACGGGGTCCGTGTGCCGGGCTCCGCGCGCCTGGGTGCGGAGGGGCAGGGCTTCAAGATCGCCATGGCGGCGCTGGACAAGGGCCGCATGGGCGTGGCCGCCGGCTGCGTCGGCGTCGCCCGCGGCTGCCTGGAAGCGTCGGTGAAGTACGCGACCGAACGCGAACAATTCGGTAAGCCCATCGCCTCGTACCAGCTGGTTCAGGAACTGCTGGCCGACATCGCGGTGGAGGTCGAGGCCGCGCGGCTGCTGGCCTGGCGGGTCGCCGATCTCGTGCAGCGCGGCAGGCCGTTCGGCACCGAGGCCTCGGTCGCCAAACTCTTCGCCAGCGAGGCCGCGGTCAAGGCCGCCAACAACGCCATTCAGGTATTCGGCGGATACGGATACATCGACGAGTACCCGGTCGCCAAGTATCTGCGCGACGCCCGCGTGCTGACCCTGTACGAGGGCACCAGCCAGATTCAGAAACTGCTCATCGGCCGCGCGCTGACCGGCGTCAACGCCATCGTCTGAAACCCCTCCGCGACAAGGAGATACCCATGAGTTCCAAGGTAGCGTTCGTCACCGGAGCGGCCCGCGGCATCGGCGCGGCCACCGCCGCGCGCCTGGCCGCGGACGGCTTCACCGTCGCCATCGCCGACCTCGACGAGGCCGCCTGCAAGAGCGCCGTCGACGCCATCGCCGCCGCGGGCGGCACCGCGATCGCGGTGGGCTGCAACGTCACCGACGAGGCCTCGGTCGACGCGGCCTTCGAACGCGTTGCCGCCGAACTGGGTTCGGTCGACGCGCTGGTCAACAACGCGGGCGTGCTGCGCGACAACCTGCTGTTCAAGATGTCGGTCGACGACTGGGACACCGTCATGTCGGTGCACCTGCGCGGCGCGTTCCTGTGCAGCCGGGCCGCACAGCGGTACATGGTGAAGCAGAAGTCCGGCAAGATCGTGAACACCTCCAGCGTCTCCGCGCTCGGCAGCCGCGGGCAGGCCAACTACTCCGCCGCCAAGATGGGCATCCAGGGCTTCACCCGCACGCTGGCCATCGAACTCGGGCCGTACGGCATCAATGTCAACGCCGTGGCCCCGGGCTTCATCGTCACCGACATGACCGATGCCACCGCCGCCCGCGTCGGCGTCGACCCCGAGGTCTTCCGGGCACAGGCCGCCGAGATCACCCCGCTGCGCCGGGTCGGCGAGCCCGCGGACATCGCGAACGTGGTGTCCTTCCTGGTGTCGCCGGACGCCTCCTTCGTCACCGGCCAGACCATCTACGTCGACGGCGGCCGCCGCATCTGAGAAGGGCTCGACCCATGATCGACTTCACCTCCTTCGAACTGCTGCGCGCCGCCGTCGGCACGGACATCGGTGTGAGCGACTGGATCTCCATCGACCAGGAGCGCATCGACCGCTTCGCGCAAGCCACCGGCGACCAGCAGTGGATCCACGTCGACGCCGAGCGCGCCGCCGCCGGGCCGTACGGGCGCACCATCGCGCACGGCTTCCTGACCCTCTCGCTCATCGTGCCCATGACCGCGCAGGTGATGCGGGTCAGCTCCGCGCGGATGGCTATCAACTACGGGCTGGACAAGGTCCGGTTCATCAACCCGGTGCCGGTCGGCAGTCGCATCCGCGGTCGCGTGCATCTCACGGCCGCGCACGATATTCCGGGCGGGGTGCAGATCGAGCGGACCGTCACCGTCGAGATCGAAGGGGAGAGCAAGCCCGCGTGTGTGGCGGCCGCCATCGCGCGTTTCCTGGAATGAGGGCGCGGTCGGCGGAGCGTCGGCGCGCACGCCGCGGCGTAGCCCCGCTCGTGCGGAAATCCGGCCTCCGCTGAGCCGTAGGCCGCGTTGCCGCCGGAGCGGGTATCGGCGGCGCTCTGCAAACAGCTTGCGGGGCAACGTCATCAGCTCCACCGGTGCGGTCGAAGGCCCGCTCACCGTTCGGTGA
>NZ_JBEXUS010000208.1:0-5727 GCF_040614455.1 Nocardia sp. NPDC005978 | reverse complement strand
CCCGGCCGTCTCGCTGCTCGGTTGTAGGCATGATCTGTGGCAAACGGGGCTCCCCGGTCTCGATACCAAGCAGGCGCAGCGCCCCCTTGGTCATGGACACGCCGCCCAGCCGCGCCATGGCGCGGTTCAGGGGCAGCATGCTGGCATTGATCTCACGGGCGCGCACGACATCGCCGGCGGTGTAGGCGTCGATGAGGGCCCGCAAACGGTCGGGCACCAAATGACCGATGACACTGATGAATCCGACGGCGCCCACCGACAACCACGGCAGGTTCAGCACGTCGTCGCCGGAGTAATAGGACAGCCCGGTCTCGGCGATGAGTTCCGCGCCCGCGTTCAGATCGCCCTTGGCATCCTTGACCGCGACGATGCGCGGGTGCTCGGCCAGGCGGCGAATGGTGTCCGAGGCGATCGGCACGATCGACCTCGGCGGAATGTCGTACAGGGTCACGGGCAGGTCGGTGGCGTCGGCGACGGCGGTGAAGTGCGCGAGCAACCCTTCCTGACTGGGACGCGAGTAGTACGGGGTGACGACCAGCAAACCGTGGGCACCCGCGCGCTGGGCGCTGCGCGCCAGCTCGATGCTGTGCGCGGTGTCGTAGGTGCCCGCGCCGGCGATGACGGTGGCCCGATCGCCGACCGTGTCGACGACGGCACGCAGCAGATCGAACTTCTCGGACTCGGTGGTGGTGGGCGATTCACCGGTGGTTCCGGAAATCGCGAGCAAATCGACGCCGTTGTCCACGAGGCGAGCGGCCAAGGCCACACCGGCGTCGACATCGAGCTTGCCTTCGGCGGTAAAGGGGGTCACCATCGCGACACCAACCGTGCCGGACGCGTGCAGCTCAATCCGCGTCGATTCACCGTTCGTCATAGTCCAGAAGGCTACCCGGTCATCGAAACGGCTCTTGCATCGTTATACCTGAACCGTTGCGGCGGTGTCGGCAATTCGTAGCCGAAGGTTCGGGGTGACAGCAAATCTCTCCTTGAATGATGTCAGCGATGACATCACACTGGTGTCATGGACCTAGAGAAGTACACCGCGCAGCTGCGCGACAACCTGATCTCCGCCGCCGCGCTCGGCGACGAGAAAACACAGGCCACCGCCGCCGCGCTGGCCGCCGCCACCGAGAACGCCGCGCGCCTGGTGCTGCTGTCCGCGCTCTCGGACCTGGCCGCCGAGGTGAGCACGGCGGTCGGTGACCGCACCGTGCACGTCTCGGTGGTCGGCTCCGACGCGCACGTGGATGTGCGCAAAACCACTGGCCCCGAGGACGAACAGCCCCCGACGTTCGAGGAGATGACCGGCGACATCAGCCGGGTGACCCTGCGGCTGGTCGAGCAGATCAAGTCCCGCGCCGAGGAGGCCGCCGCGCACAACGGGCAATCGCTGAACTCGTGGCTGTCGTCCGCGGTGCAGGGCGCACTGCGCGATCAGATGCGCAAGGGCGGACGCTGGGACGCCTGAGCGTCAATCCATCACGGTGACCTGACCGTCGGTGTCGATCTCGGTGCGGCGGTCGTCGTCGGACGAGTGCGCGAGCACCGTCGCCAGGACGCGGCGGCCGATCGGCAGCACGCGAACGGTTACCGACCCGCTATTGGCGGCGTCCAACTCCTTTGTCGCCGCGTCGATCACGCGCTTGCGCACCCATTCGGGCACGCCCGCGAAGCCGCCGTCGTCCAGCAGCACGACCGTGACCCCACGGAAGCGGGCGCCGCGGGCCGCGCCGCTGAGCTCGTCGGTGACCAGTTGCGGTGCGCGCAGGCCGTCCCGGAGTTCGGCCTCGAGCAGCCGGCATTCCTCGCGTTCAGCGGTGGTGAGTTCCGCGCCCTCGGCGATGCGCTCGAGAATCGGGCGCGCCACCCGGTCCAGGCGGGCGAGCTGCCGGGAGCGCTCCCCCTCGGCGGCGTCCATGTCGGCCTCGGCCGAGGCCCGCATCATGGCGTCCTCGCGCAGGATGATCAGCGTCTTCTGCATGGGCCGCATGACCGCGACGAAAACCGAGATGGCCGCGACGGTTCCGATGGGGACCAGGGTGCCCAGCACCGTGCTCGGGCGCAGATGCGCGCCGATGCCGGCCACCACGAGCACGCCCGCGGTGGCGGCCACCCCCGCCCACGCGGTGCGCACCCGGCCGCGCAGCACCAGGCCGGTGAAGACATAGGAAGCCACGAAGGCCGTCCACACCGAGGGCTGCGCGCGATTGTCGGTCGGATTGAGAATGGTGAGCGCGGTGGCCACCGGACCGGAGACCGCGACGAACACCGCTATCGGCAGCGGCAGCGGATCGATGGGGATCACCACCACCAGCGCACCGGCGCTCATCAGCAGCGTCATGCCCAGAATGGCCGCCCAGAGCGGAGATTGACCGAAGTTGCGCGCCATGTAGAGCGCGATGGTCACCTCGAGGATGAGCAGGAAGGTCCACGCGGCGCTGCCGCGCAGGCCGAGCAGTTCGCGCAGGCTGTAGCGGGTGTCCAGGTCCAGGGCGTGGTCAGCGGGAGCCATCGCCACCCCACACCAGGGTCACGGTGGTGCCCTCGCCCGGCTGTGATTCCACGAAACCGGATCCGCCCCCGAGCTGGCGCATGCGCCCCAGGATGCTCATCGATACGCCCAGCCGGTCGGCCGAGACGGCGGCGAGGTCGAAACCCGCGCCGTCATCGGCGAATACGATGCGGATGCTGCCCGCGCTGACGGTGGCTGTCACCGTGCGCCGCACCTCGCGCCCGGGCACCGCGCCGTGCCGCAGGCTGTTGCGGACCGCCTCGGTCAGCGCCGCCGCGATCGTGCTCGCCGCGTGCACCGGCATCCGCAGATCGTCGTAGCCGGGCCAGGTGCGGGTGGCGAAGCGCACGCTCGGATTCACCTCGAGTACGGCCTGGCGCACGAACAACAGCGCCGAGCGGGCGTCGAGCAGATCGGGATCGCGTTCGCGGCCGCGGCATTCGTCGAGCTGTTCCAGGGTGCGCTCGGATTGACGTTGCAGCACATCGGATTGCGCGCCCGCGCGCGAAGCCTCCAGCAGCGTGGAGAGCACGGCGTCGTGGATCAGCGCGGCGAAGCGGGCGCGCTCGCGGTCCCGGCCCTGTGCGGCGGCCGTCGCGGCGGCGCGCCGCGAGGCGATGGCCGATTCCCGGTCGACGCGGGCCGCGGCGCCGGTGGCGGCGGTGCAGCACCAGACGAACAGCGAGGACAGGCCCATGACGCGCAGAAAGTTCTCGACCGCGGCGAAGGGCGTGATGCCGGCGATCGTGTAGATCGTGGCCAGGGCCGCGCCCGAAGCGGCCGCGAAAAGGTAGGCCACCGCCCAGCGCGGTCGCCAGGCCAGCACGCCCGCGGTGACCGCGAGCGCGGTCACCCGGTAGGGCCACACGATGGTGGCGGCCACGCTCGACGCCTCCCAGGCGAAGGGCATTGTGAGAAGCGCGCCCAGGAAACTCAGTGCGGCACAGCCCGCGGCGAAGCGGATCGCGCGCGAGCCCGCCACCGCCGAGGCCACCGCCAGCACCGGATACCAGCCGAAGGCCAGCACGACCGCGGTGACCGTCCACCACCCCGGGACCAGGCGGCCCTGCTCGGCGATCTCGGGCAGTTCCACCAGGCCCACGATCACCCCGGCGATGCCGCACGAGATGCCGAGCCTGCGCAGGATCCGGTCGTAGGCGGCGGTGGCCGGATCGTCCTGCGAGTTCGAGGTCAGCTCACCCCGCATGCGCCGCACGAGCGTGGTGAGAGCGGTGTCGGTGTACGGCGCGGGCGCGGCATCCAGCGTGCCCGTCGCGGTCACGCGCGCGGGTTCCGCTCGGGCACGGGCAGCCAGCCGTCTTCCACGGCACGCTTGTACAGATCGGTTTTGGTCGGGGCGGGACGGCCGGCATCCGCGTACTTCTGGCGGATGCGGCCCAGATAGTCGTTGACCGTCTGTTCGGACAACCCGGTCATGCGGGCCACCCGCGACGCCTTCTCCCCCGAGGCGTACAGCTGCAGCACCTGCTGCTGGCGCGGGCTCAGACCGACATTGGACAGCTGCGGGTCACCGTCGATGGCGGCCGCCCAATCGGTGGTCACCACCTGTTCGCCCTGGGCGGCGCGGCGCACCGCCGCGACCACGGTCGGCGCGTCCTCGGACTTGCGGACCACGCCGAGCACGCCCGCGCGGGCGGCCTCGCGCACCATGAACGGATTGTCGGCGCCGGTGAAGATGAGGACCTCGGTCCCCCATTCGCGCAGCGCGCGCACGTTGGCCTCCGGGGAGGAGGCATCGGCGAGCCGCAGATCCAGCACCACCAGATCCAATCGCGGCCGGGCCGCGAGCAATTCCGCGACCGTGCCCGCGGTGATCACCAATTCCAGATCGGGTTGCGGGGCCAGCATGGCCGCCAAACCGATCGCCACCGACTCATGATCTTCGACCAGCCCGATGCGGCGTACTCCCGAATCCTGCGCCTCCATGGCGGCCGTCACCTCTTCCCACACACCCGAACAACGTCGTACCGAGTATGACCGTAAAGGTGCGCAACGCGTCAGCCACCAGAAATCGGGGGAACCGGGCACTCACGCACATCGGGCGCGGAGCGCCCGCACGCCACTTCTTCCGCGCTGACCGGGGGATGTTCGGCTTGTAGGGTTTCGGCGGGGTCACACGACCCTCGTACGAGGTTGATGAAGGGACGGTCGAGGATGTCGGACGCATCGAACGAGGTGCTGCTGGACGACTTCGAGGACACCGGCAAGTGGGAACTCGCGGGGGCCGGGGCGGCGCAGACGCATCTGACCACGTTCGCCGAGGGCGCGCCGGTGAAGGATCCGGGCGTGTACGCCGACGGGGAAGCGGGCGAGGACGCGCGGGCGCTGGCCCTGCTGATCAAGAACGCGGCCGACGGGCTCGAGGTCGATCTCGTGGCCAAGCCGGGGCAGCCGTTCTCGATCGCGGGCACGCTCGCGGAGCTGAATCTGTTCGTCCGGTCGCCGCACGCCGCGATCTGGGTGTTCGCGCGCTTCGCGGGGGCCGGGGACGAGACCCGCGAGGAGTTGCTGAGCCGATCGAACGCGAGCCCGGAGTGGCAGCGGGCCGGGGTGAAGCTGCATCCGCCGATCGCGGACGCGGAATTGCTGGGGTTGCGGATCCGGCTCGTGGAGGTCGTGAAAACGGCGGGTGAGGTCATGATCCTGCTCGATGATCTGACCGTACGCTCGGAGTCATGAGCGAAAGTCATGAGTTGATGAAAGAACCCTCGGGTGCGCACGGCACCGCGAAGGCGATGTCGGCGATCTTGTTCGGGATGGGGGCGCTGCACTTCGTGGCCCCCAAACCGTTCGACGCGCTGATCCCCCCGGAGTTGCCGGGCAAGCCGCGCACCTACACGCACGGCTCGGGCGTCGCGGAACTGGCGGTGGCCACCGCGCTCGCCGTGCCGCGCACGCGGCGGCTCGGCGGCGCGCTGGCCGCACTGCTGTTCCTGGGGGTCTTCCCGGGCAATCTCTACATGGCTCGCGAATGGGTCCGCAGCGACAAGCCCACCGTGCTCAAGGCCGGTGCGCTGCTGCGCCTGCCGTTGCAGATTCCGATGATCCTGGCCGCGCGCAAGGTGTATCGGGGCGCCTGAGCGGCCGTCAGCGCCGGGTGATCGCCTCGAAGACCTTGGGGTCGACCAGGGTCGAGGTGTCACCCAGTTCGCGGCCCTCGGCCACATCGCGCAGCAGCCGGCGCATGATCTTGC
>NZ_JBEXUS010000207.1:0-5791 GCF_040614455.1 Nocardia sp. NPDC005978 | reverse complement strand
GGTGCGCCGGGGGGATCTGGGGGTGGTGGTGATCGCTGGCCGGGCCACCCCCGCCGTGGTGCTCACCAGCCCTTCGCCTTTCCCCAATGTGCATCTGGGTGGCGGGCGCGGCGATGGGGCCGCGGCGCGCGCGGCCATCGCGGCGGCGGGCGGGGACTGGTCCGAGGTGCTGCGCCTGTGCGAGCGGGCCGCCGCGTGTTTCCCGCGCTGTTCGCGGGTCGGGGTGGATGTCCTGCCCGGTATCGGCTGGCGGCGGTTCGTGATCGGCGAGGTCAACGCCTTCGGTGACCTGCTTCCCGGACTGACCGGTCTGGACGGTAGCGGAGCGGAAACCGCGACCACCTACGATGCGCAGGTCGCCGCGATCGTACGCAGAACGAGGAATGAATCAGGTGTCAGCGCCTAACCCGCACCCCGGTCAGCCGGATATGAACGAGGTCATCGGCCGCGACGATCTGTTGCTGCTCACCCTGGACACCCTGCGCTTCGACGTGGCCGCGGAATTGCTCGCGGCCGGGCGACTGCCGAATCTGGCCCGGCACCTGCCGAACGGGGAATGGGAGCGACGGCACGCGCCGGGCAGTTTCACCTACGCCTCGCATCAGGCCATCTTCGCGGGATTCCTGCCCACCCCGGCCACTCCCGGCCCGCATCCCCGGCTGTTCGCCTCGCGGTTCGCGGGCAGCGAGACCACCGCGGGCCGCACCTTCGTGTACGACACCCCGGATCTGGTGTCCGCGCTCGCGGCCGAGGGGTACCGCACCGTGTGCGTGGGCGGTGTCGGATTCTTCAACAAGCAGGGTGCGCTCGGCTCGGTGCTGCCGGGCCTGTTCCACGACAGCCACTGGGAACCGGAGTTCTCGGTCGCCGCGCCCGCCGCCTTCGAGGCGCAGATCGATCGTGCCGAACAGGTCATCGCCGAGCTGCCCGCCGAGCGCAGGCTCTTCCTGTTCGTCAATGTGTCCGCGCTGCACCAGCCCAACTGGTTCCATCTGCCGGGCGCCACGCGCGCGGCGGGCGATTCCCGGGAAACCCACGCGGCCGCACTGGAATACGTGGACCGGCACATCGGCAGGCTGTTCGCCGCGGTCAGCGCGCGCCGGCGCTGTTTCGCCATCGTCTGCTCCGACCACGGAACCGCCTACGGCGACGACGGTTTCACCGGCCACCGGCTCGGCCACGAATCGGTGTGGACGGTTCCCTACGCACAGTTCTTTCTCGAGGCAGCCACATGAGGACGATCGCCCGACCGCGCCCCTACCAGAACTATGTCTACGGGTACCCGCACAAGACGGCGTACCGGCCACTGGCGGACCGACCGGTGCTGGACGAGCTGTGGGCCGGCGAGCCCAAGGACGCGCTCTCGCTCTACGCGCACATCCCCTTCTGCGAGTACCGATGTGGGTTCTGCAACCTCTTCACCCGCGTCGGCGCGCCCGAGGATCTGACCGGCCGCTACCTCGACGCGCTCGAGCGGCAGGCCCGCGCGGTGCGGGCCGCACTGGGCCCGGGACCGGTGCGATTCGCCGCCGCGGCCTTCGGCGGCGGCACCCCGACCTTCCTGAACGCCGTTGAGCTGGAACGGCTCTGCGACATCGCCGAGCTGCGCATGGGCGCGGACCTGCGGGAGATCGCACTGTCGGTGGAGACCTCGCCGTCCACCGCCACCGCCGACCGGCTCGCGGTACTGGCCGAGCGCGGGGCGACCCGGCTGAGCATCGGCGTGCAGAGTTTCGTCGACGCCGAGGCCCGGGCCGCGGTGCGCCCGCAGCGCCGGGCCGAGGTCGAGGCCGCGCTGGAAAGAATTCGGGCGGTGGACATTCCGATCCTGAACATCGACCTGATCTACGGCATCGACGGGCAGACCGAGCGGAGCTGGCTGACCTCGCTGGACGCCGCGCTGGCGTGGCGGCCCGAGGAGCTGTACCTGTATCCGCTGTACGTGCGGCCGCTGACCGGACTGGGACGCACGCAGCTCGGCAGCGAGGCCGACTGGGACGAGCAACGGCTGCGCCTGTACGCGATCGGCCGGGATCACCTGCTGGACAACGGCTACGAACAAACCTCCATGCGCATGTTCCGGCGGGTCGGCGCGGCGGCGAGCGGTCCGGACGACTACGCGTGCCAGACCGACGGCATGATCGGGCTCGGCTGTGGCGCGCGCTCGTACACCGCCGGGCTGCACTATTCGTTCGACTACGCGGTGGAGACCCGCGAGGTGCGCGGCATCATCGACGCCTACACCGAGACGGTGGATTTCACGCGGGCCGAGGTCGGCCGGCGGATGGACGAGCACGAGGCCCGGCGCAGACATCTGCTGCAATCGCTGCTGCAGGCCCGGGGCATGGAAATCGCCGAGTATCACGCGCGCTTCGGCGGGACCCCGCACGAGCACTTCCCGGCCGAGCTCGCCGAGTTCGAGGAATTGGGCTGGCTCGCAACGGGAACCGGACCCGATCTGCTGCGGCTGAGCCCCGAGGGCCTGGCCTACTCCGACGCCCTGGGACCGCGGCTGTTCTCCCCGGAGGTACACGCGGCCATGGCGGCCTACGAAGCGAAGTGAGCCCGTGGATCTGACCATTCTCTATCGCGGTCCGCTGGCCTCCTGCGATTACGACTGCCCGTACTGCCCGTTCGCCAAGCGCCGCGACTCCCGTGAGCAGTTGCGCGCGGATCGCGCGGCGCTGGAGCGGTTCGCCGCCTGGGTCGGCGAGCAGCGCGGGGACCGGCTCTCGATCCTGTTCACCCCGTGGGGCGAGGGCCTGGTCAGATCCTGGTATCGCCGCACGCTCGTGGAACTCTCGCGGCTGCCCCAGGTCGCGCGGGTGGCGATCCAGACCAATCTGAGCTGCCGCACCGACTGGCTGGCCGACGCGGATCCGGACACGCTCGCGCTGTGGTGCACCTACCACCCGGATCAGACGCCCTACGAACGCTTCACCGGCAAGTGCGCCGAGCTGGCCCGGCTCGGAATCCGGTACAGCGTCGGCATCGTCGGCTTCCCCGACCATCTGCCCGCCGCCCGGCGGTTGCGCGCGGACCTGCCCGGGCACGTCTACCTGTGGGTCAACGCGCCCGAGGGACATCCGCTGACCGACGCGCAGGCCGCGGCCTGGACCGAACTCGATCCGCTGTTCGGCTACAGCCGCCACCCGCACGCCTCGGCCGGAATGCCCTGCCGGACCGGTGAATCGGTGATCTCGGTGGACGGGGACGGCACCGTGCGCCGCTGCCATTTCATCCCCGCCGAACTCGGCAATCTCTACGACGGCAGCTATCGGGAGGCACTGCGCCCCCGGACCTGCCCACTGGCGCAGTGCGATTGCCACATCGGCTACGTCCATCTCGAAACCCTGCCGCTCTACGACGTTTTCGCAGGTGGCGTCCTCGAACGCATTCCCGTCGGACTGTCCGGCTAGTCTGCGTCCACGTGGACACATTCAGCGAATCGCTAATGTCCTTCGCGCGGGGGGTACTCGGCGGGGCGATAGAACAGCACATGTGGTTCTCCGGGCAGATTCCGCCGGGGCGCACCGGGTGCAGCGTGATCACCGGGATCGCGCGGATAGGAGAGCGCGAATTCACGCGCTCGGGGCAGCTCGGCAGTTTCGCCGAGGACCTGGCCTTCATGTGGACGTGGGCCAAGCCCGACACCGAGGGCAGACCGGGTGCCGAGCATTCGGCGCGGTTGCGGGAGATCGGGCTGCGGCACGACATTCCGGAGTTCACCACCGAACTGGTGGATCTGGGCGGCTTCCACGATCCGAAACTGGCGGCCGATCACCTCGCCCTCATCTGCATGGGTGCGCTGGGTGCGCGGGGCATGACGAAGTTCAATCACGGCGGCCGGGCCTACACCTACCTGGTGACCGACGACGAGAGCGTGAGCCGCGCCGAACCGGATCCGGCGCAGACGGGCTCGGTGCTGCGGATCGCGGCGGATCTGCTGCCGGGCGGCGGTGCGCGCGCGGTGATCAGCGGCTACGCGCACGGCCGCGGGCTGCCGGTGCGCATCGCGCCCGCACCCGAGATCGCCGAACTCACCCTGCCCGGCGACTACCGGATCGCCTTCGAGATCGACGAGCGGGACGTGATCTCCGATGTCGCGGTCTTCGGCCCGGACGGCCGGGCGATCACACCGGTCGCGCCGTCGAGCCAACCGGACCGCCGCGGAACGCCTTTCGTGCCGGACGCGCTGCTCGCCGCGCTAGCGCCCGCGGTGCCGATCGTGGCGGGTCACGTCGAGGACGCGCCGGGCTACGGTGACCCCGCGCTGTTCGACGCGGAGCCGCGGGGCGCCGAACTCGGGCACTTCGATCCCGACGCCGAGACCTGGACGTGGGCGGACACGGACTGGACCGGGAGCGCCGCGGTGCGCGCGCTGGCCATCGAACACGGAGCGCCGCAACTGGGTTCGCCCCGGGTGGACCTGTCGTACGCGCCGGTCGCCCGCAATCTCATGATGCTGCTCGCCACGGGTGCGGTGCGGCTCGGCGATGGCAGGGGCCTGCAATTTCATCGCCGGCCGGGCCGGCCCGGCTACTCCTGCTACGCGGTGACCGACCCGGATGTTCCGGTCTCGCACAGTGATCCGGATATCGCCTGCCGGGTGCTCGAGCACGCGGCGGACGTCCTGAATCCGCTGACCGATCCGGGCAATCGCTACCGGGTCATGCGGGAGATGACGGTCGGCTACTTCCAGCACCACGGCCTGCCCGTGCTGTACGTCGGTGAGCCGGAGCTGCTGATGGCCCACTTCGGCCTGTACGAGGTGCGCGCCGAGTTCGGCATCGACGGTTCCCTCATCCGCGCGGGATACGGTCTCGTAGGCGGCATTCCGCTCTGAGGAGGTCGACACCGCTGTCGCACAGCGTGATCCGCGCACGGAAGAGCGCCGCGGGCGGGGCCTGCGGCGCTCGGGGTTGGTGGTGCGGCGGTTACGCGGCGTTCAGGGGCAGGGAGATGACCAGCTCCCGTTCGTTCTCGGGCAGGTAGTGCACCCGCACCACCCGGCCGATCTGGACCTGGCCTACCTGGCTGGTCGGCAGGAACTTCTCGGTGCGGGCCTCGAACATGCTGCCGTCGGGGCGGGTCACCAGCAGGGTGAGATCGAGGCGGGGGTGGCCGTCGCGGATCTCGCCGGGCACCGACAGCGACCGGACCACCGCCTGGGCGGGGACACCGCGACGGGCGATGTCCAGCTTGGCCGGGGTGGTGATGCCCTTGCGGACCATGGCCGCGTTCATGGCGTCCTGGGCGGCGACCGCGTCGCCGGAGTGGTCGATCTCGACCCGGTCGGTGCGGCCCGGCAGATACCGCACCGGCAGCACCACGCCGGGGCGCAGCAGCGCCAGCTCGGTGAGCGGGACGATCATCTTGGCGTGCGAGGGGAAGACCTTGCCGTCCACGGCCTCCACCCGCAGATCGATCCGCACCTGCGGCTGATCGTTGAGGGTGACGCCGGTGTGGCCGATGCCCTGCACGGTGCCGAGGCCGATCAGGCCGTTGCGGAATTCCGCGCTGTTGTTGCCGGTCAGGGCGGACATGATGCCGTCGCCGGTGAAGGCGAAAGCCATGGGTACCACGGTGAATCCGATGATCGGCAGGGCCATCTGCCAGCCGACCCAGCCGAAGACGTCGTCGGAGGTGATGCCGTGGAACAGGTAGTAGGCGATGGACAGGCCCAGGAAAACGAGGGCTCCGACGCGGATCTGGTTCTTCATGATGTCCTCGGGATCGGTGCTGATGTTCGGGTTGGGGGAGCCCGCTCGTGCCCGGCCGGGCACGAGCG
>NZ_JBEXUS010000206.1:0-5796 GCF_040614455.1 Nocardia sp. NPDC005978 | reverse complement strand
GCCCGAAGCGGGTCGGCGCGCGGCCGGGCCGGGAATCGGCGTAAGGGGACTGAATCCGGGATGTGCCGGGGACGCGGGGGTGAGTGTCAGCGGCGGCTGGCCCTGCGGTAGCCGTACGCCGCCGGAAGCGCGAAGACCGCGATCGCGCCGACCGACCACAGGATGGTCTGGGTCAGCGGCCAGGCCACCGGCCCGCCCGCGGCCAATCCGCGCATGGTGTCCACGGCGACGGACATGGGCTGATGCTTGACGACCGGGGCGATCCAGCTGGGATAGGCGGCCAGCGGGACGAATCCGGTGCTGAAGAACATGAGCAGCGAGGACAGGATCGCCACCCCTTCGACCAGGGTGGATTTGGCGGTGAACACCGCGATGGCGGTGACCATGGTGGCGAAGGCCAGGCCGAACAGCACCGGGATCCACAGGAAGGCGAAGGCCGCCGCCGGTCCCTGCTGGAAGCGGAAGCCCAGCAGATGGGCGAAGCAGATGATGACGACGGTGCCCGCGAAGATGCGGATGCCCTCGGCCAGAATGCGCGCGGCCAGCCCGGAGCCGCGGTGCACCGGCAGCACCCAGAAGCGGGCGAGCAGTCCGGCGTCGCGTTCGCGCCCGAGCATGACGCCGCTGGCGACGGTGCCCGAGAGCGCGCCGACCAGGGTCACCATGGGGGTGGAGCCGTAGAGGGCGTCGCTGCCGGAGAACTTCTCGATCTGGCCGCCGACCACGATGTCCAGCATGAGCAGCAGCAGGCACGGGACGATGAGCGTCTCGAGCAGGGTGATGGGGTCGCGGGCCCAGCGCAGCAGCAGCCGGTGGGTCTGAATCCAGGTGTGCCGCACCAGCGCCGGGACCGAGGTCTCGGTGGTGCGCAGGAAGTCGGCGGCGGCGGGGGCGGCCAGGGTCGCCATGTCAGGACCTCTTCGTATTGAGCCGGACGGTGAAGTAGGCGGACACCACGATGATCGCGGCGGCCCACAGCAGCGGCGGCAGCATGAGCGACCAGGTGACCTCGCCCGCGTTGCCCAGGGTGTCCCCGCCGAGCGCGCGCAGTCCGTACGCGAATTGCGAGACCGGCTGATTGCGGACGAAAGGTTCGACCCAGTCCGGGAATTGGGCGGCCGGCGCGAGTCCGGTGGAGAGCATGCCCAGGATCAGCGGCGGCAGCACGAGCATCTGGGTGGTGGCCTCCGGACTCTTGGTCACAGTGCCGATGACGTCCGCGCCCAGGCAGAAGGCGAGCCCGATGAGCATGGCCAGGCCGATGAAGCCCAGGGTGTGCAGGGCCGGGCCCTGGAAGCGGAAGCCGATGAAGTACACGCTCGCCAGCGCGGACACCAGGGCCACCGCCATGCGGAACATGTTGGCGGACATGCGCGCCGCGGTGGGCACCAGCGGGTGCATGGGCATGGCGTCGAAGCGCCGGTCGAGTCCGGAGACCATGTCGGTGGCGGCGCGGAAGGCGGCGGAGATGGCGGTGAAGGCCGCCGCCTGCAGGATGACGATGGGCGCCATGAACTGCGCGTAGCTGCTGAATCCCGTGCCGGAGAACGTCATCACGCGGTTGAGCGGGATGTAGAAGCTGGCCGCGAAGGTGATCGGCGCGAGGATGGCGGTGGCGATCTCCCCGGTCTTGACGGCCGGTGCGATGAGCCGCCAGGTCAGCACCCACCACTGCTGGATGGTGGCCGGGGTGGCCCGGGCGGCGGTGAGCCACCCGGCCGGGGCGGCGGTCGCGGTGGTCATACCCGCGCCCCTTCGTCCTCGAGGGCGGGCTCCTCGGCGAGATGTCCGGTGAGCTGGAGGAAGACGTCGTCCAGTGAGGGTCGCCGCAGCGCGATGTCCACCAGTTCCACGTCGGCGCCGTCGAGTCGGCGCAGGGCTTCGGCCAGGGTCTTGGCGCCCGCGGGCGCGGGCACGGCGATGCGATCCGATTCCGCGGTCAGCGCTTCGCGATTGGCGGCGGGCAGCAGATCGCCGAGCGCGGCGGCGATGGCGGGCAGATCCTCGAGGTGCTGCGGCACGATCTCGCAGTAGCTGCCGCCGGTGCGGGACTTGAGTTCGTCGGCGGTGCCGCTGGCGATGACGACGCCGTGATCGATGACGATGATCCGATCACACAGCGCGTCGGCCTCCTCCAGGTACTGGGTGGTGAGCAGGGTCGTGATGCCGTGCTTGCGGAATCCGCCCACCAGGTCCCAGACCCCTTGGCGGCTGCGGGGATCCAGGCCGGTGGTGGGTTCGTCCAGGAACACCACCTCGGGCCGCACGACCAGGCCGCAGGCGATGTCGATGCGCCGGCGCATGCCGCCGGAGTAGGTGCCCACGCGCCGGCCCTGCGCCGCGCCCAGGTCGAATTCGGCGATGAGTTCGTCGGCTCGGGCCTTGGCCGCGCGTTTGCGCAGGCCCATGAGCCGCCCGAACATGACCAGGTTCTCGTAGCCGCTGAGCGCGTCGTCCAGGGCGGCGAACTGCCCGGTCAGCATGATGCTGCGCCGGACGGCCGCGGCCTCGGTCACCACGTCGTGCCCGGCGACCGCCGCGCGCCCGGCGTCCGGTGCGATGAGCGTGGACAGGATGTTGACCATGGTGGTCTTGCCCGCGCCGTTGGGTCCGAGAATGCCGAGCACCTCGCCCTGCGCGGCGGTGAAACTGATGCCGCGCAAGGCATGTACCGTGCCGAAGGATTTCTCCACGTTCTCGACGAATACTCCGTCGCCCATTGTCACTGTCCCTTCCAGGGTTGTCATCGCGCCCGTCCAAGGTGGTCGTCGAGGACGCGGGCGATGATCGCGAGCGCGTGCGGTGCGGTCAGCTCGTCATGGCTGACCGCGATGTCGTGATTGCCGATGGCGCCGGTGATCCAGGGCCGCCAGCCGTCGGGTCCGAAGATCTCCGAGGTGTCCACGGTGGCGCTGAAATACAGTGCGTCGCCGTGGAATACGGGGCGTTGATAGCCGGTGCGGGTGCGGGCCGAGGCGTTGTAGGAGGCCGCCATGCGCTCGAGGGTGGCGGCGTCGACCAGCGACACCCCGCCCATCCGCTCGCTGATGAGGTCGGCGGCCTGCTGCGCGGTGGAGTCGGCCGGGATGTCCCCGATGCCGAAGACCGCGCCGAAGGTGGCGATGAACGAACCGGCGGTGAGCTTGTCGATGCTGTCGCCGTCGATGTCGGTGCTGTCGGCGTCGAGCAGGGCGAGGGTGCCCACCTCGGCTCCGGCGGCGGTGAGCCGGGTGGCGACGGCGTGGGCGATGAGCCCGCCGAAGGACCAGCCGAGCAGGTGGTACGGCCCGTCGGGTTGCAGGGCGCGGATCTCGGCGACGTAGCGTTCGGCGAAGTCGTCGATGCTGCGGGCGTGTGCGCCCCCGGACAGGTCCGGGGCCTGCAGCCCGTAGATGGGCCGTCCGGGCCGCAGGTGCTCGGCCAGGCCCAGGTAGGTCCAGGCGATGCCGGAGGACGGGTGGACGCAGAACAGGGCCGGTTCGTCGCCGCCGGGCCGGATCGGCAGCACGACGTCGAGTCCCAAGGCGGAACCCGGTGCGTCCGAACCGGATTCGGCCTGTATCCGGGCCGCGGCCTGCTCGGCGAGGTAGGCCGCCTCGGCGTCGGCGGCCGCGCGGGCGGCCGGGCCGGCCGCGAAGTCCGCCGCCGCGCCGAGCGCCCGGAGCCACAGTTCGGCCAGCTCGCCCACCTCGTCGGCGTCGAACAGGGTGCCGGGGAAGCCGAAGGAGGCCTCCAGCCGGTCGCCCACCACCACGGCGTTGATCTCGATCTCGGCGTTCACCGGCACCTCGCGGTGTTCGGTCGCTTGCAGGTCGCCGAATTCGTCGGTGGGCAGCCAGCCGAGTCCTTCCAGCCCGGCCGGGATGTCGGCGGTCGCGTAGCGGCCGAGGTAGTTGAAGCCGATGCGCCCGGGGAGACGGGCCGGGAACCGGCCCGCGGTCTCGGCGTTGAGGTAGCGCAGCAGTCCGAAGCCGATGCCCTTGTCCGGGACCGCGAGCAACTGGTGTTTGACCGCGCGAATGGCCGCGCCCATGGCCGGGCCGCCGGCCAGCGCCTGCCCGGTGTCGATGCCGGGCAGCTCCAGGCGGACCGGGTACAGGGTGGTGAACCACCCCAGCGTCCGGGACAGATCCGCCCCGGGCACGATCTCCTGTTGCCGCCCATGTCCTTCCATACGCAGCAGCACCGGATCCTGTTCATCGGCGTTGCCGCGGGCGGCCCGCCACCGGCCGACGGCCAGGGACAGGGTGGCCAGCAGTGCGTCTTCGACGGTGCCGTCGAAGAGCGCGGGCAGGGTGGTGAGCAGTGCGGTGGTGACCGCGGCGTCGGCCCGGATCTCCACGGTGCGCACGGCGCCGACCCGGTCGATCGCCGGATCGAGCTCGCGGCCGGCGAGCAGGGGGTCGGGCCCGGTCGCCAGCGCGTGCCAGTAGTCGAGCTCGGCGGTGCGCGCCGGGGAGTGCGCCTCGTCGGTGAGCGCGTGCGCCCACCGTCGCAGCGAGGTGCCGGTCTCGGTCAGGATCGGCTGGGCGCCGCCCCGGATCTGGGCCCACGCGGCGATGAGGTCGGGGACCAGCACGCGCCAGGACACCCCGTCGATGACCAGGTGGTGGGCCACCACGATCAGGCGGCCGGTACGGCCGGGCCCGGCCGGGTCGAGCCACACCAGCTGCAGGACCGTCCCGCGCGCCGGGTCGAGCCGGTTCAGCGCCGAATCCAGTTCCGTGACAGCGTATTCGCGCAGTTCCGCCGGTGAGGCGGCGTCGAACTCGATGCGGTGCAGCAGGGTGTCCACCGCGACGCTGCCGGGTGCGCCGGTGGTCAGTCGCCAGTCGTCGCCGTCGCGAATCAGCTTGGCGCGCAACATGTCGTGCTGATCGACGACCGCGGTGACGGTGGCCACGACCTGCTCCCGGGTGATGCCCGCGGGCATCTCCAGTACCGCGGTCTGCGCGAAGCGGCCGAAATCTCCGCCGCGTTCGGTCATCCAGCGCACGATCGGGGTGAGCGGGATGTCGCCGACGCCGCCGCCGGGCAGCTCGTCCAGGACCACGGCCGCGCCCGCGGCGTCGGCCAGCGCGGCCAGCGCCGCGACGGTGCGGTGTTCGAAGATCTGCATCGGGCTCAGTTCGAGCCCGCGCAAGCGCGCCCGCGACACGAGCTGAATGGCGAGGATGCTGTCTCCGCCGAGGGCGAAGAACGAGTCGTGCGCTCCGACCCGGTCCCGGCCCAGCAGCTCGGCCACGATCTCCGCCAGCGCCGCCTCGGTCGGCGTGCTGGGCGCTCGATACTCGGATTCGGCTTCGAAGACCGGTTCCGGCAGCGCTTTTCGATCCAGCTTGCCCACCGCGTTGAGCGGGATGGCGTCCAGCACCACGAAGGCCGAGGGCACCATGTAGCCCGGCAGCGCCTCGGTGGCGTGCGCGCGCAGCGCGGCGAGATCGATCTCGGTCCCGGTCTCGGGCAGCAGGTACGCGGCCAGCGCGGTCGCGCCGCCCGGCCCCTTCACCCCCAGCGTCACGGCGAATTCGACGTGCTCGGCGCGGCTCAGCACCGCGTCGATCTCCCCGAGTTCGATGCGCTGCCCGCGCACCTTGACCTGGAAGTCGGTGCGGCCCAGGTATTCCAGCCGCGGCGCGGCGAGTGAGCCGGTCCAGCGCACCAGGTCGCCGGTGCGGTACATGCGTTCCCCGGGCGCGCCGTACGGGTCGGCGACGAAGCGGCTCGCGGTCAGTCCGGGCCGGGCGTGATAGCCCCGGGCCAGGGCGTCGCCGGCGGGGGACCCCACCCCGCCCC